>WOYN01000160.1 GCA_011620825.1 Candidatus Methanomethylophilaceae archaeon
CATCGAGGCTTCTTCTGCATCGCGGTGGAGCTGCTGCCACTTCTCATGAAGTTCTCTGCCCCTCGCCGCCTTCCGGTACTCTTCCTTCAGGCCGGCAGCATCAAGGGCATCGTCTCCGTATGTGTTGCGGATGGTCTGCTCAAGTTCCTTGAGTTCGCCTGTTATCTGGGTGCGGGTCTCTTCATCGCACTCCCCAAACTTTTCATCGACAGCCTCGACCAGGTCCTTGTCCATGAACCGCGTGATCTCGTCCCGCTTCTGGTTCATGATCCGGTAGACACCAAAATCAAGGTCCGGCGAGTCTATCTGGAATAGTTCGGTAAGTTTCTGCTTCAACTGCTGTTTATGTCGTTTCAACCGTTCTTCCTGGTGTTTTGCCATCTTCGGATCCGTATCAATCATGCTCGCCACCTGCAAATACCCTGATAATCACACCGCTCGCAGACCTCCCCCGGGCACGCTGTAAATTTTCCCGAAAGAATCCACCCAATCTGCTCCTCCACCCGCGCCACTGTTTCTGCAACGGCCTGCTCGGTCACATCCACAGCGTCCACAGCAGCCTCCTCGAGGAATGCTACCGATCCCCGGGAGACAGTTTCGCCGACCACGCAGAGCCCCCGGGTGTAAAGCTGCACCTGGAGTGCCGAGTCCTCAGGTGTTGTCGCCGTGTCGGAGGTCTTGTAGTCGCGCACCTCCACAGCATCCCCATCGTGGAGGATGACGTCCACCTTCCCGACCACAATGGCGTTCTGCAACGGGAATTCGACCCTTGTCTCCACTTCCCGGATTCGGAGCATATCGTCGCGGTACTTCTCCGCAAATCTCATTAGATGGTTTCTTGCTGCGTGCTTAATCTTCTCCTTTCGTCCCTCGGCCATGAATGGCATGTAGAAGTTCCGGTCCACTGCCGTTGCCACCGCAATCATCGGAGACAGATCCTCGTTCTTCATCAGGTCTACAGATTCTCGGAGGCAGAAGTGTAAGGTCCGCCCGTATCCCAGGTAGTCGGTGAGACCCGGCTGGTATCCCCAGAGATGCCGAAGCCTGTAGAAGTAGCCGCACTTCCCGTAGTCCACAATCTCACCGGCAGTAAATGTACGCAGTTCGTCCACAGCGCCGCCGGTGACATAGTCGTGATCTGGTAACCTGTCTCTCTGTGAGAGAGGTTCGACGTAAGGCAACTCCTCGATGTCACCCACAAAATCGCTCGGCCCCTTTCGCCTCCCGTTCATTGACGTGAAGTAACTCACCACAGCCACGTCCTTTGCCCGGGTCAGCGCCACGTACATGAGTTTGCGTTCGCTCTCCAGGTCTCCCTCGTACTTTGCCACGTCAAAGAGCTCCGGGGAGAGGAGCCAGGTTCTCCCCCTGCCCACCATGCTCGACGGGAACCGTTGCCTGACCATGCAGGGCACAAACACCAGCGGCCATTCCAGACCTTTGCTCTGGTGAATAGTGACCAACTGCACGGCGTCCACGCCACCAATATCATCGCCGGTCTGCTCCTCGTACTTTGAGGACGCGTAAGTGTTCAGATACCAACACAGTCCCTTCAGGTCGGTCTCCCAGTTCCTGCGCCGTCCCCCGAGCATAATTGCCGTCTCGTAATCCGTAAGGAGCGTGTTGAATCGGCCCAGGTTCGCCATGATGACCGCATGGTTTACATCATCAGAATCGAGCCCGTGATACCCGAGCAAAACGAGCAGCTCACCGAAAACCTGAGTGAAGTTATCGTAGGTGCTATTCAGCACAGAGTCCTTCCAGCGACGAAGGTTCTGCGTACCGGAATCGTCCAGCGCTAAGTAGGGAACACCCTGATTCCAGTTCTCCACCGCCTCTTCGAACAAATCCTCGCCTTGGATTGCAGGCAACTTTGACCACTTGCCCTGTTGCCAGAACCCGTCCTCCCACAGCCATGCAAACAACTGCCCGATGCCCAGGATCTCCTGACGACGAAACAGGCCCACTTTTCCGCCAACAATAAAGGGTATACCACGGCGCCTGAACTCATCGATGAAGGGAGGTGCCGAGGTGCTTACGCTCCGGAAGAGGAGCGCGATATCACTGTAGTTGCATTTCCCTCCTTTAACGAGCGCCTGGATCTGATCCGCAATCCAGTCTACCTCGGTTATATCGCTCTGCATCTCTGCCAGATACGCCCCGCCCTGCTCACGGCGAACCGGATCCATGTGGTCGTAGTGCTGGTCCTCAAACGTGTCCGAGAATCCGTTTGCCGTCTCGATCACCGCTACAGTCGAACGGCGGTTATCGGTGATGTGGATTGTGACGGCCTCCGGGTACCTCGTGGCAAACTCCTCGAAACACCGTTCGTCGGAGCCACGCCACTGGTAGATTGTCTGCCGCGGATCGCCGACAACGAAGATACTCCCCTCCAGCCCTATCAACCGGATGAGTTCTTCCTGTGCGCGGTTAATGTCCTGATATTCGTCAACAATGAGGTATTTTACGTGTTCAGCCACTTTTGGACGGTTTTGCAAGTTCTCCACTGCAAGCTGCACCATGCGGTTGAAGGTGAGCCGCTTATGCTGGTCCAGTGATGCCTCGTAACGGCGCAGTTTTTCAAGGAACTCCCTGTCTTTCTTTTTCCTTAGAGTCTCTTCCGGGATCATCTCGCCGTAGTAGACATTCAGGGCGTTGACGAAATCTTCGCAGTTGGTAGCGTAATAACCGGATCGCCCGAGCCCCAGAGCCCATCCGACCCGCATCAGGTACGCCATCTCCTGTTTCTCATCAAGCACTCCCCAGTCCCCGTACCCAAAGTGCTCCTCCAGAAGACGATAGCAGTAGCCGTGAATGGTGCCAATGAACATCTCCCCGAGGCGGGCACAGATCTCATCTCCGCCAAAATGCTTTACACGCTCATACACACGGCTCTTCATACTCTGTGCTGCTTTTTCCGTGAACGTGAAAGCGACAATTGCAGACGGCTCTACCTGTTGTACGAGGAGGAGGTAGACAATCCGTCGGGTCAGAGTCTCGGTCTTTCCAGCCCCTGCGCCTGCAATGATGCGGATGTAGGAGCGATCGCAGAGAACAGCGCGACGCTGCTGGTCAGAAAGAGGTTTGGGCTCATTGAGAATTTTTTCGGTGAGTGCACCGAGGAGGAGGGACATAGTATATCACATGAGTGATGGCCGAAGGAACTATTTATTCGTGCTGTTTTCCATTTTGGGGACTTTCAATGCCTTATCTGCCAATATGAAGACACATTGGCCCTCGGAAAGATATACGTTATATAGCGGCGTCTCCAAAACCAGATCATGAGCGAGATCACCGGCGTCACCTTCCCGGTCCCGAAGAAGTACATCTCCCGGTTCTTCGAGGAAGACAAGACCGTCTTCATCAAACCCGCCACTGTCTTCAAGGAACTCAAACCCGGCATGAAAATCATCTTCTACCAGTCCCACGAGGACACGGGCTTCGTCGGGGAGGCGACGATCAAGCGGATCGTCATCGGCGAAGACCCCCTCGCGTTCTTCGAGACCTTCGGTGATGCGATCTTCCTCACGAGAGAGGAGGCAGAAGCCTACATGCAGAATCAGGAACGGTGGCAGGGAGTCCGGGTCAGGAAAGAGGCGCCCCGAAAGCGGCCCTGGATGGCCCTAGAACTTGAAAATATCCAGAAGTACGATACGGTGAAGAAGCCGGAGCGGTTCGTCCCGGTCGGGGGAAAGTATCTGAGGACGTGAACACATGGGCGACATCCGTATCTTTCGCAAAGACGGGCAGGAAGCCTGTGAACTCAAGGGATCTTCGGTCGCACTCGAAAAGTCGCTTCAGGTCTACATCGAGAGGAACCTGGAGCACCTGCTCGGGATCACATTTCTTGAGAGCGAATACTCCACTGGGAAGACGCACG
The DNA here is from genome assembly GCA_011620825.1 of Candidatus Methanomethylophilaceae archaeon. Lineage (GTDB taxonomy): Archaea > Thermoplasmatota > Thermoplasmata > Methanomassiliicoccales > Methanomethylophilaceae > VadinCA11. The sequence goes on from WOYN01000160.1 coordinate 3,881, forward strand.
GCGGCCGCATCGATACCTTGGGCATCGATGAGAACGGCTTCCCGGTCATCATCGAATATAAACGCGCCATTAATGAAAATGTCATAAATCAGGGCCTCTACTATCTGGACTGGCTCCTCGATCATAAAGGCGAATTCGAGTTGATGGTTCTTAAGAAGCTGGGGGAAGCCTACGAAGAGAAGTTGGACTGGAGCAATCCGCGGCTCCTGTGCATCGCCGGAGACTTTACTAAATACGATATCCACGCGGTCCAACAGATCAACCGCAACGTCGAGCTCATCCGCTACCGGCAGTTCGAAGACAAACTCCTGCTGTTAGAACTCGTAAATGCGACCGCTGCACAGGGTTCCACTACGACAGCCAGCAACGGCACCGGATCGAGATTGGCTCGTATCGCACCAACATTCTCTGAAGAACTCGAACATTCAGATGTGGATCTTCGGGACCGCTTTGAGGCGTTGCGGGCCTACATCGAAGCACTTGGAGACGACGTCCAGACAAAGGTGCTCAAGAACTATACAGCTTTCAAGCGGATCAAGAACTTTGCCTGCGTAAGCCTTCAGAAAAAAGGCGAGATCGCCGTACGGGTGAAGATCGATCCCGATACGATTACACTAGAGCCGGGGTTCATCGGGGATGTAAGAGGGAAGGGCTACCATGGCACAGTAGACCTTGAGATCCAGATTGCCTCTGATGAAGACCTAGAGAGAGCAAAACCTCTGATTCTACGGAGTTACGAGGCAAGCTAACCACAGGGAGCAAAGGTGCACAGTTATGCGTTGCCTTGGGCCCACGCAACCCCGGTGCCCTCGGCCTCATCATCACTATCAGCAACCACATCCCCGATCGGTTCAAGGGAGTATAACGATCTAAAATCTGCACGATGACCCCCGGCGTCACCCTCTGGAGCATCATGACCCCAAATTCCTTCCAGGAGGCCTC
>WOYN01000101.1 GCA_011620825.1 Candidatus Methanomethylophilaceae archaeon
GTCTCTTTGACTTTTTACACCGACCCGGGAATTTAACCCGAGAGAGCATCCGCTCAAGTCGGCGATCCTTTGAGATCTGCACACTAAGACGTTTCCGATCATGGCCTCACCTCCGCGACAGACCATGAATCCAATCTCATCTGTCTCCTGTGAAAGCCGTAGCCCTCGTTGCGCCTGTTGCGATGGACCATCTTATGGCATGGGGTGCAAAGGGTCACAAGATTTACAGGGTGATCGGAGCCACCGCAATGTCTGGGCATGATATGGTGGACGTGCAGTTCGGCCGAGCTCCCGTCGGACCCGCAGAGCTGACATCTGTTTCCGTCTCTATCCAGAACGGCATCCCTTACTATCGGCCACCAATAGCTGCCGAAGACGGGAGATCCTTCAACGATCGCATCCGTGCCCGATTCGCTGTATCCGGTCTTAATCCACCTTTCGAGCATGTGCATGGCCGTCTTCTCGCGGGTCTTGTTCCATATCTGCACGATACCGCTCACAGACACAACCCTCCTTGATGTGTATTCGGAGGGGCCGAAGCCCCTCCTTCCCATTTTTCTGACGGATCTTCCCGCACAAAAGATGTTTTGCCGGCGGAGGAAACGATCGGAGTAAACTCCGCCGGCCTGAAGGCCCCATCAAAAATTTGGATGATGGGATGGGATGGGGCCGTCAGCGTGAACCTGCGGCCTGCCGTGGCCGCAGTAACGGGTTCGATCGATACGGACATGTCTGTCATTCCCGGGGTGCGGACAGGATGATACGTCTCGCTTCCGTCGCAATGTCGTGAGCCAACGTCTCCGTCACTCCAAGAATTTGCCGTTATGGTACACGGCGTAGAGATCTGTGTTTTCCAGTACAAGGAAGCTGAGGAACGAGGGGAGAGGCCCTGAGCATATTTTAGGATTGAACGATCTAAAAATTTGAGCTCAGGAGCCTCATTTTGTATTAAGCCGATTATGTTAAGTACCGCTCTGCTGCATACGAAAAAATGCCGATGCGGGGAAGTCCTTGGGCTCTGCCTGGATTTCCAGTCTGTCGGCGAGCCTAAGGAACCTGCCCGGCAGGAGGTGAGATGATCCTTGAGATCTGCATCGTTTGTCGGGACCGTGGTTTCCGGCTGACGATTGCGACCGGTACGGTCGTAATCGTCGTCGACATTCCGTAAGGAATGACGAGGCTTGATCCCCCTTAAGGATCCGGCTCCGCGAGGAGCCGTTATGTTCCCTCCGCAGTAAATAGGGAATTGTGTATTATTTATAATGTATGACATTGTCTGCCGCACAAAAGATGTTTTGCCGGCGGAGGAAACGATCGGAGTAAACTCCGCCGGCCTGAAGGCCCCATCAAAAATTTGGATGATGGGATGGGATGGGGCCGTCAGCGTGAACCTGCGGCCTGCCGTGGCCGCAGTAACGGGTTCGATCGATACGGACATGTCTCTCATTCCCGGGGCGCGGACAGGATGATCCGTCTCGCTTCCGTCGCAATGTCGTGAGCCAACGTCTCCATCTTCGTGCAGGCGTCCGCGTCCACCAAAGGTGAGTACGCGAACGAGACCCTGGCCAACGTGTGTATGGCCTGCCCGTCCTCCACAATCTGGAATGTCAGCGTCTTCTCCACCATCTCGTCCGGGCGCACAGCGTCCGCTGAATGTAGTTCTTTCATGCTCTGGTTCTCCATTTATTCTACTTTCGTAGATTAATGGTAATATTCGGTCATGAATATTTATAACCATTGGTGGAATTTTAGATGATATGAGCACCTCAGAAAACAGACCAAAGGTTGGGGTCACTATCGATCCAACGTTGCTAAGGTGGGTTGATTCCGAAGTAGAAATGAAACGCTTTGCAAGCAGGTCCCACGCTTTTGAGGCGGCTCTGTTCTGGTATAAGCAATACATTGAAAAGGGAGAGTTGCCACCGAGATAAGGAGAACCAGTCCTTAAAAATTGAATCGATGGCAACTCATTTCTTCTAAAATTTTTAATCGAGATCAATCTTCGGACCTCCCAGTCAAAACATAAACGCTGACGTAGCCGCGCTTCCCCTCTTCCGGGAACTTATCGAGCACGCCCTGATTGCAGAGCAGGCTCAACTTCCGGGATACTTCTGCCTGCGCACATCCGATAAGCTCGCTGAGGTCGGCGCTTGTCGCTTTTCCGCCTGCATCGGCGAGTGCCGAGATAACGACCTCGATGGAGACCATTATGCGGGGACCTCCGCGCATGTAATGATTTTTGAGATCTCTTCTTTGGTGAGCACGAGGACTGCGCCCGGCCCGAGGACGATCTCCACGGTGCCTCCGGCACGGCGGGAGACCATGATGCCCCTGGACGGGAAGGACATCATGATATCGTCGACGCTGATATCGGCCATTCAATCAACTCCGTGGAAAATCATGCCTGAACCTCCCGATCGGCCCTATGCCAGACATGGGCGTCCCGCCGCACCTCCCCGCGACGGACAAGTCCGCGGCGTTCCATCGACATCAGTACCCCTGTGACGGTCATGGGCGTCATTGAATAGTCGATGTCCCGGCGGATGTCCTGTGCGGTAGCATTGCCAAGTTTCGTTAGAGATTCAAGGACCGCAGCATCCTTTTCGCTGAGAAGGGCGATCATGCTCTCGCCTTCCTTCTTCTAGACACGTCGGACCAGATCGTTGTCTCGTCGCCCGTGAGGAAATCGATGGTCAGGATCGCGGACGCAAGGGACCGGACCTCCGTGGACGAGAGCCCCGGATTGGAGTCATGCCATGGATTGTACGTTGCCTCTCCGGGATTTGCCGACAGCAGCACATCGCGGATGGCGTTGCGGATTTCGCGCAGAGTGTCGCACTCGCAGGCAGAGATCATGCAGAGGCCTCCTCCACGAGTATCCCGATCCCCTCGCCGTTATAGCGGCGGCGGTAGGTGCAGATCAGTTGTGCCTGGTCGCATTGGTCTAGGAGCGGGCACCCGATGCACCTGCTCGAGGATGCGAGAACGAAGGTCGCCGCGCAGTCGACGCTCGGTTTGAGTGGGCAGGAGGTCATGATTAACACCTAGATCCCGAGTTTAGGCGCTTGAATTTCTCCACGAATTCGGTAACTTCGGATTCGCTTGAAAAAAGGTATGAGTCAGTACTGCCTAATCGTTCAAGAATCACATTGGGCCCACCATTTTTCATCTGGCTGGTCCGATTTTTTTCGTTCGAATATGGCTTCTTTCGTTTTTCGTCATTTAAACTCTTCTTCTTATAAAGAAAACTGTTGCATTGCGGCGGTTCCGAGCCCGATTCCCCCCCAAAGCATGCGACCGAAGGTCCAGTGGCGCCATGTCAGCCCGGTCCTTCATTTCAATCCCTATGCCGGCGGCTTTGACCCGCGGTTGCCACTGGCCCCAATGTGCTCTGCTATAATCTGAGTACATGCCGAAAGCCGTCTCGGGAACTTCTCCACGCCCCCACCTGTTCCCGTAGGGTCAGCCGGCTCCAGGGCGGCCCGGTCGGAGCCTAGTGCCGATCATCAGGGCGAGATGATCACGGTCTTCTCGACCAGGTACCCGTCCAACGCGTTCGGGCCGTTCTCGCGGCCGATGCCGCTGCCTTCGACTCCTCCGAATGGAACCTCGGGAGGTATCCTCGAGTGTCTGTTGACCCACAGTATGCCCGACCTCACGCCGTCCACGGCCTTGGATGCATTCCTCATGTCGTTGGTCCATATCGACGCGCCCAGGCCGAACCTGGTGGAGTTCGCCATCTCTATGGCTTCATCCAGGTCACCGAACCTGACTATCGGGAGCACAGGACCGAAGACTTCCTCTGTCAGTAGCTTTGAATCCGGCTCCAGGTCCGTTATGAGGGTGGGGGCGTAGAAGTTCCCGGGGCCCTCCGGTCTCCTGGCACCTGTTATAACCTTCGCAGAGCCCAAGCTGTCCTCGACCATCTTCTCTATCTTGTGCAGCCCCTCGGTGTTGTTCAAAGGGCCGAGATCCGTACCTTCGGCGGCTCCGTCCCCCACCCTGAGCCGCTCCGTCGCGGCTTTCAGCCTCTTCGTGAACCCGTCCGCCACGCTGTCCGCCACAAAGAGCCTCTTGACGGCCGTGCATACCTGGCCGCAATTGTAGAACCTACCGGCCACCGCCCCAGCCACCGCCCTGTCCAGGTCGGCATCGTCGCAAACTATCATCGGGTCGCTCCCACCGAGTTCCAGCGTAAGCCTGACTCTCCCTGCGTCTACCATCCTGGCGATCTTCCCCCCGGTCTCGACGGACCCCGTGAAGGACAGGTGCCTGACATCCCTGTTCCTGGCTATGGCGGCGCCCGTGGTCTCGCCGCCGCCGGTGACGACCTCGAGGACGTCCCCGGGAAGGCCGGCGGCATACAGTGTCCTCGCCATCTCGATGTTCGTGAACGGAGTCGTCTCTGCGGGTTTCACAACTATGGTGTTACCGGTCACCACGGCGGGTCCAACCTTCCATGCCATTATCAGCGCCGGCATGTTCCACGGGATTATCGCGCCGCACACCCCCAAGGGGGACTTGCTCGTGAACGCGTACCCGTAGTCGGACTTCGGCACCGTGCTTCCGCCTACGGTCCCGGCGATCGATGCGTAGAACTCGAAGACCGCGGCGGCGCCCATGATCTCGTTTCTCGCTTCGGCGCGCGGCTTTCCCTGCTCTGCGGTCAGAATCGACGCGAGCCTGTCCATGTCCGTCCTCATCATCTCCGCAGCCCTGTAGAGCACCATGCCCCTGGAGGCCGGTCTCCTGGCCGACCACCCGG
>WOYN01000043.1 GCA_011620825.1 Candidatus Methanomethylophilaceae archaeon
TCTTGGATCCTCTAGATCTTTTATCACCATAAACGAACCTCTTGGGGGCACATCGTGTTCAACGTGTATAATACTTAGTTCGGTAGGCCAGCTGGACGCTGGCAGGAAAAAAAGGGGTTGATTTGAAGTTTCAGAGATCGGAAAAGCTATATCCTGCCACGAGTTTGCGGATTATCTTCGCGGCCTTTTCTACAGGTATGCGCTTCTGCTCTCCCGTGTCCCTCTCTCTTAGGGTGACCGTGCCCTTGTCGGCCCCTTCGAGGGACTCGTAATCGACCGTGATGCACCACGGTGTACCGATCTCGTCCATGCGGGCATACCTCTTCCCTATGGTGCCTGAACCGTCGTAGTATGCCTCGGTCATCGTGGAATGAACGGACTCGTACACCTGTTTTGCAAGGACATCCATGCCGTCCTTCTCCATGAGGGGGAATACCCCGACTTTTATAGGCGCTACCTCCGGCCTCAGCCTCAGGACCGAATACTCCCTCTTCTCGTCGTAGAAATATGAATGTTCCAGTATGGAATAGAATATCCTGTCGAGACCGTGGGAAGGTTCTATGACATGGGGCACTATGCGTTCGCCGGTGACCTTCTCGGTCACTTCTTTGATTTCGAAGTACTCGTTCGTGAGAACGAAATCCTCCCCGTCGATGATGAGTACGATCTTCCCGTCCCTGACGTCGTTCGGGGTCTTCGTTTCCAGGGCGGCGGCGATATCCTTCGCTTTGCCCTTGAAAGCAGGTCCGAGCTTCCTGTGGTTGGCCTGGACCTTCATGAAGGTCATCTCCCTGGGCTTGTCGAACCTGTCGAAATGGGAGAGGTCGGAACCGGAGAACTGCGAGTGTCTGGAAAGGTCCCAGCATCCCCTGTCTGCTATCCCGGTTATCTCGGTCCATCCGTAGGAAAGGAGAGCTTCGGCATCCCAGCAGTCTGCCGCGTAGTGGGCCATCTCGTCATTCAGGTGCTGTCTGAACCTGAGCCTTGCGGGATCGATGCCCAAGCGCAGCAGAAACTGTTTCGTCGTGCATACGAAATAAGCCAGCACGCGGTTTGCGATTATCCCCTCTTCTACCGCCTGTTTTACGGTTTTGACTACCGTGTCGGTACATGTGTTAGGCAGCAGTGTCAGCTCCTCGCACTCGAGCTCTGAGAATCTGCACCAGTCCTTGTCACGGGGGTCGACGAAAAGTTCGACCTCCATCATGTTGAACTCCCTCATCCTGATCATACCCTGGCGGGGGGAGATCTCGTTCCTGTATCCCCTGCCGGTCTGGATTACTCCGAGCGGGAGTTTCTCCCTGTTGTAGCGGTAAAGGTTCTGGAAATTGACGAATATGCCCTGGGCGGTCTCCGGCCTCAGGTAGCCGACGCGTGCGGAGCCCGGCCCGATGTTGGTCTTGAACATCAGATTGAATTCCTCGACCTTGCCCAGGTCTCCGTTGCACTCCGGACATTTGATGCCGAATTCCATGAAGGCGTCTTCAAGCTCCTTGGGGCTCATCGTGTCGGGGTTATCGCAGAACGCCTTGACCAGGTGGTCGGCGCGGAACGGAAGTTGGCACTGTTTGCAGTACGTCATATAGTCGGAGAATTCATCCACGTGCCCCGAGGCTTTGAAAACTTCTTCGGGATTGACGGTCTCGGAATCGATCTCGACGAAACCTTCCCTTCCCTTGTAGATGGCCCTCCAGACTTCCAGTATGTTGTTCTTCATCGTACATCCGAGCGGTCCGTAGTCGAACATCCCGGCGACTCCACCGTAAAGCTCGAAGGAAGGCCAGACGAAGCCTCTGCGTTTGCAGATGGCCATTAGTTCGTTTCCGTCTGCTTCCTTAGTCATCGGAATTACCAGTCAGTGCCATTAAAATATCGACATCATAGATCATTCCGATCAGTTCGTCCTTGGACCCTCTTACAGGTATCTGTCCGAAGTCATTGGCCTTCATGATCCTGGCAACCTCGGATATCGAGGTCTTTTTGTAGACGGTCATGGGATCTCTGACCATGAAATCGCTGACCTCTTTCTTCTGGTCGAGGTACTTGTCGGTCGCCGTGTAGAATAGCGGAAGAACGTTCCTGTATCCTGCCAGCGAGGTGTCTTCGATTTCAAGGGCCTTCATGGCCTCCGGATCTTCGGACTGGTCGCTGAAAAGGTCACGGTCGGTGAGGATGCCCACAAGCTCTCCCCTCTCGTCGAGAACAGGCACTGCGGGGACATCGCTGACCCTCATGGCCGGGATGGCGTAGGAAAGCGGGTCATGCTCCCATGCCGTTACGCATGTTGTGTGAATTGCTTCCTCGGCGGTTATCTTGCTGTTGAGTGCCCTGACGGAGTCCATAAGATCGGTTGGCGTTATTATCCCAACCAGCTTGCCGTCCTCGGTAACAGGTAGCCTGTGGATCCTCTCCTTGAAGAAAATCTCGGCCGCCTTGCTCACAGGCGTCTTGCTGTCGACGGATATGGGGTTCTTTTTCATGACGAGCGACAGCTGGTCCTCCTCGAACTTTCTGAAGAGGTCCCTTCTGGAGACTACACCCACGAGCTTTCCATCCGAACCCCGGATGACCGGGAGCCCGGTGAGGTCGTTTCTTACCATTATGTTTATCGCATCGTTTCGCGTTCCCGGCACTTCCGCAACTATGGGTGCCAGGGTCATTATTTCAGATACCGTTCTCATTGTTTATCAGCCTCAGGGGACCTAACCACCATTACGGGGCATTTGGAAGCTCTGACAACTCTTTCTGCCACGCTTCCCATTAGAAGTTTCGACATCCCGGTCCTCCCCAGGGTGCCCATAACTATGATGTCGTACTCTTTGGACAGTTCGAGTATGACCCTTATCGGGATTCCTTCCGCAAGCTTGATATCGACGCTTATCCCGGTCTCCTTTCCGAGCTCCTCTACATATTTGAGCGCGTTGTTGCCTTCCTTCTCGAGCGTGTGGTAGACGTTCATGACTGCAGTGTCCATCGGGACGTTGGTAAAGATGGTCTGGTCCATCACGTAGAGGGCGGTTATCTTACCCTTGCTGAGTTCGGCGAGTTCCATGGCTTTCCTTACGGCTGCCTTCGTATATTCGCTTCCGTCAGTAGGTACAAGTATCTTGTCAAAAACCATTGTCATCACCTTTTTTCATTCTGTCTGTAGCGCAATACGCGCTCCCCGCTCCTAAGCATTCCGCCGGCAGTACCGTCCTCAGAGGGCAGAACCGTTATATCGGCGTCCATGCCGCGTTGGAGCCCGATTCTTTTCCCATCATATAATATCTTTCTTCCTTCGAACACCATGGCATTCCACAGTTTTTCTGTAGTTCCGCCCTGTTTCCGAAGAATGGAATAATACTCTCTGGCCTCCTCCCTCATGTCAGGCGAGCATATCATCGCGTTGTCCGTCCCCAGCATTACGGTATCGTTGCACTCGTACATCATAGCCAGCGGGGGAACGAGGTTGAAAAATTTGTTCGATCGGGGACATGAGACTATAGGAACGTTCTCATCGGCGCACCTCAGCAGGTCCGGACGTTCTGCAGATGCCATGTGAACCACGAAGGAAGGCGAAAGTGCCAGTATCGAATCTATGTCTTCTCGGGAGCCCTCGCTCGCATGTATGGCGAATATCTTTCCAGAACGTCGTACCCGGTCAGCAACGGCCTCGGCATAGGATTTAGGAACATCTTTTATTCCGGATAACTGGATCCCGTCAGCATATCTCAGTATTCCATCGATCTCGTTGGGATCGAATTCAGGCGATATGGGTCTTCCGAGTATGAATGCTCCGGGGACCGTATCCCTGAGCAGTCTGCTGCCTTCTTCACCGCCCTCGCGGAAGTCCACGAAAGTCCCTATGCCGTTAACATACGCCGATTCTGAAAATCTTTTCATTCCTTCGGCTATAAGTTCGGGCTGGGCCTTTTTTAGATATTTTTCTTTCAGACCCTGCGGCCCTACCAGTTGAGGAAGGCCGATGCCTTTTGGGACCTTGAGCCCCGCGTCCGCGCAGTGGGTATGCCCGTCCACCATCGGAGGTACGATGATGCCAGTCGCCAAAGGTTTGGCAGGGCATCTGCCTTCGGAGACCTCTGCGACGATCCCGCCCTCAAGACAGACGTAACCTTCGATTGCGCCGTCCTGAGTTATGACGGTGCCGGAAAAGTATTCCATGCAACCCAATGTCGGACATAGGATATTTTGATGTTGATTCGCGCAAAGTACAAATACAGACTTTTTTCATACTGTGATAGGTGTTCAAATGCCGAAAGTAATAGCAGATAAATGCACTGCCTGCGGAGCATGTGCCGACGTATGCCCCCAGGACGCTATCACGATAGACGAGATCGCAGTCATCGATCTTGATGCCTGCGTCGATTGCGGGGCTTGCGTTGACGAGTGCCCCAACGACGCGATCGTCGACGAGTGAGTGATTTAATCCCGGTCTTCACCGGCCCGGGAAAACAATTTCTTTTTTCAGGCCCAATAGGGTTTCTTCGAGAACTTATAGGCCATCTGTACCGCGTTGGCGGCCTCCCCGCATGCGGTAATGATTTGTTTGTATTTTCCCGGATAGTCGACAACATCCCCGCAGGCGAAAACCCCGCGCCTGTTCGTAGACATGTCAAGGTTGACCTTCACGAGCCCCTCGGGCGTTAGGTCGAGCCCCCACTTGTCAAGGATTCCCAGGTCTGACTTTATACC
>WOYN01000130.1 GCA_011620825.1 Candidatus Methanomethylophilaceae archaeon
TGTATATTTATGTACACCATTTACCTAAAATAATCATTAATCTTATATTCTCGTTTAGTGTTCAGCGCCTATTATCATGATGATGAACGAGTATCAGCTGGAAACGGTAAAACGCCGTCTTTCGACCATAAAAAAGGACAGTCCTTTCTATGCTAGAAAGTTCGGAGGAATCGACCTGTCTGAAGTGGTCGACCAGGAAAGCTTCGAAACTCTGCCTTTTACGGACAAGGCCGATCTCCGCGACGCATATCCCCTCGGGCTTGCTGCCGTACCCGAGAAAGATATAGTCAGAATACATTCGTCCTCCGGGACTACCGGCACTCCCGTTATAATACCTTATACCCAGAACGACATCGACGATTGGGCCATCATGTTCGAGCGCTGTTATAGGATGGCAGGGCTGACAGAAGAGGACTGCATACAGATAACGCCGGGATACGGGCTGTGGACCGCCGGTATAGGATTTCAGAATGGTTCCGAGAGATTGGGTGCGATGACGTTGCCAATGGGCCCCGGGAACACCGAGAAACAGATACGGTTCATGATTGACTTCCATTCGACAGCTCTATGCGCCACATCATCCTACGCCTTTCTCCTTTCCGAGGAGATAAAGAGGCGCGGGATAAAGGAAAAACTGTCTCTTAAGAAGGGCATAATAGGATCGGAGAGATGGGGAGAGAAGATGCGCAACAGGATCGCGTCCGACCTCGGTGTCAAACTTTACGACATCTACGGGCTAACCGAAATATACGGTCCGGGAATAGGCATAAGCTGCGATTACGCCAACGGGATACACCTCTGGGACGACTACATCTATTTTGAAATAATCGATCCCAAGACGGGAAAGAACCTTCCGGACGGAGAAGTGGGAGAGCTTGTGATCACCACGCTTCTTAAGGAGGGGGCCCCCCTGATAAGGTACAGGACGCACGACCTGACCCGCATAATACCGGGCAACTGCCCTTGCGGTTCCAGATTTCCCCGCATCGATATCATTACCGGACGCACGGACGACCTGGTCAAGGTAAAAGGCGTGAACATGTTTCCGGCACAGTTCGAAGAGGTTCTGATCGAGACGGAAGGTCCCGAATCCGAGTATCAGGTAATGATAGACCATCTCGACGGTAAAGACATCCTCACCCTATACTTCGAGACATCGGTACCAGAATCTGAACGCGAGGCTCTCGAGAAGGAGATTCAGGAACGTTTCAAGGCCAAGGTGGGCGCGACGATCAATCCGAAAGCCGTCGATGTAGGAGACCTCCCGCGCAGCGAGAAGAAGACGAGCCGTATATTCGACAATAGGTACTGATAATTAAGTGCCAGATATCTAAATTACCGCTTGGCTCCGCCGATCATTACGAGATAAGCAAGCAATGCTTCGAGCTGTATCCTCTCGTTGCTTCCCTCGACGATCCGGAACTCGATCTCTCCGGTCTTGTCCACAAGGCGGACCTTCTCCGTATCGGAGATGCTGAGCTCGAAGAACATCGAGTGTATCTGGCGGACAATGTCCTGCCCGGACAGCCCGAAGTTTATCATTGTCTGGTCGAGCATATCCCTGGCCAGTATGAAGTTGCCTGCCAGTGCGGTCTCCAGTATTTTCTTGACTTCGTCCGGGTTGGCTATTCCGGTGGTCTGATATATCGTATCGATATCGATCTGTTTTCCCAGGGATGCGGCGACCTGCAGCGAGTTGACCGCGCGCCTCATATCTCCTCTGGCCACATGTACCAGTCCCTGAAGCGCGTCATCTTGGATTTCGATTCCTTCCTTTTCGATAATCATTCCTAAATAACTCTCCACATCCTCTCTGGTCAGCGGCCTGAAACGGAATATGGCGCATCTTGACTGAATGGGGTCGATTATCTTCGACGAGTAGTTGCAGGATAGTACGAAACGGCAGATCTTGGAATATTTTTCCATCGTCCTTCTCAGAGCGGATTGGGCGTCGTTCGTGAGCGCATCCGCCTCATCCATGAATATTATTTTAAAGTCGGCACCGCCGAGGGGAGATGTCCTGGCGAACTCCTTGATCTTTCCCCTAACTACATCGATGCCCCTCTCGTCCGAGGCGTTGAGCTCTATGAAGTTGTCCCTCCACTGATCTCCGAACATCTCCCTTGCGAGGGCCAGGGCACAGGTGGTCTTTCCTGTACCGGCCGGGCCTGTGAACATCAGGTGCGGCATGTTCCTGGACGTTACATACGACGAGAGCCTCTCGGTGACGTTCTGCTGACCTACTACATCCTTCAAGACCTTCGGCCTGTACTTCTCCGTCCAGATTTCATTCATTTTATCAATGGTCAATCTATTCATTCTATGATAAATTTACCCCGCTTTTTTCTCAAGCGGAGAAAAAGGTTTCGGAGTGCGGATATAAGAATAGATTATACATCTGTTTTACATTCGGGAACCTATGAAGATATATGAGGCCTATGAACTGGCTATCAAGACTGGTATGAAGAACGACCCCCGCCCCGAGGCTGAGGTGGAGATAGCCATCAAAGAAGAGAAGGCCAAATTCGACTCACTTTCTGACGAGAAGAAGCAGCTGTATGATCGGGAGAGGCTTTGGAATCCGTATGCTGATTCCAGGTTCTCAGCACTGGTCGAGGAATCGAGGGAACTGGAGGCCGAGAGGTTCATGTGGGGCATTGACATAGGCACCGGGGAGATGCTCCTGGCCGACAGGCTCAGGGAGAAGGGCCAGATTGTATCTGCCGTAGCAGCACACCACCCTACAGGCATGTCTAAGGTCCCGTTCCCGGAGGTCATGCGCATGCAGACCGACATGTATGCCTATGAGGGGGTGCCAATAAACGTCTGCGAATCGCTGATGAAGCCGAGGATGGACGAGGTACTCAGGAACGTGATGGGCTCCAATTTCAATCAGTCCTCGGACGCCGCAACACTTCTGGGCATTCCGATGTTCAACATCCATTCTCCGGCCGATAACATGGTGCAGAGATACATGGACAGTTTGCTGGAGGACCTGCAGCCCAGGACTTTGGGCGACATAATCGACAGGCTATTCAGGGAACCGGAGATAATCCAGGCGACCAAATACAACAACCCTCCCACAATTATAGTTGGAAGCAAGGACAACAGGTGCGGAAGGGCGGTTGCCAAGATGACCGGTGGGACCTCCGGGCCCAAGGAGATATACGAGAAGTTCTCGCAGGCCGGGGTTGGCACTGTCGTGGGAATGCACTTCCCGGAGAGCCATATAGAGGAAGCCAGGAAGGCAGGCATCAATCTCATAGTATCGGGCCACATGGCATCCGATTCCATCGGTATAAACCTGATATGCGACGTGTGGGAGGAGAAAGGGATCGAGGTCTTCGGATGCTCGGGACTGATACGCCACAGCAGGAACTGAAATGTTCGACAAGGCATCTACGATCATCCGCGATATGGACAAGCTCTCCTTTGATTATGTACCAGAGAGGCTGGTCCACAGAGAGGGGCAGATGTCCCGCCTCGAGATGTACTTCCGTCCTCTTGCCGAGAGCGGGAGGTCCAGCTATGCGTTTTTAACGGGCAGCGTCGGTACTGGGAAAACGGCGACCGCGAAACGTTTCTGCGAAAACACAGCTAGATACTTATCCAGGTCGGGAAGGCCGATAGATGTAATGTTCGTCAACTGCAGGAACCGAAATACTGAGACCGGAGTGATACTTGAGCTTCTGAGGCATTTCGATAAAGGTTTTCCCGAAAGAGGATTCTCGCCAGACGAGATGATGAGGGCGTTCGCCGCTCATATCGAATCCGGAGGCGTTCCGGCGATAATAGTGCTGGACGAGGTCGACGTGCTCCTGAAAAAGAGTAACGTCGATCTGGTCTATCAGCTTACACGTTTTTCAGATGGGGTCAGGGGCAAAGCGGGGATATCGTTGATATTGATATCGCAGCACTCAATTTATGGTATGCTTGATGAAGCGTCCATGTCTACATTCGGAAGGGGCAACGCAATAACTTTTGACAAGTATGCCAGGGATGAACTGTATTCAATAGCCAAGGCCAGGGCAGAAGAGTCCCTGTTCGGCGGAAAGTACTCCGACGATGCGATCGAGTTGATAGCAGACGTGGACTCTGAATTCGGGGACGCGAGGCTTGCTATCGAACTTCTCAGGGACTCGGCCGTAATAGCCGAGGGCCATCCGCAGGGGTCGATCGACACCGAGGACGTCAGAGAGGCGAAGGCCAATATAAACAGCGTTGTCACCGAAAGCAAACTAACGGGACTGGACACCAATAGGAAGCTTGCGCTCCTGGCTATCGCAAGGGCCATGAAGAGCAATCTTTACATCAGCATCACAGTCGCCGAAAAGACGTATGCGGTCGTGTGCGAAGAGTACGGCCACGAGCCGAGAAAGCACACGCAGTTCTGGACCTATGTCCAGGACATGGACAGGCAGAACCTTCTGGAGACGGTCGTAAGAAGCGAGAAGGAAGGAGGTCGTTCGACCTACATTTCGTTGCCTGATATTCCTTCAAAGGTACTGGCCAAGAAACTCGAGGTTTTGCTGGAAGGAAGAACGGCGGCATCGGCGGAAGAGTTCTGATAAAATGAAATGCGACCTTTGTTCCTCGGAAGCCGTGACGTTCGTCGCCTACAACGGCTCGCACCTCTGCGGCGAACACCTCATGAAATATGTGGAGAAGAGGGTCAAGAAGGAGATACGCAAGGAG
>WOYN01000067.1 GCA_011620825.1 Candidatus Methanomethylophilaceae archaeon
CGGGATCAGAGCCAGCACCTGCATCCTGTCGCTGGTCGAGGTCCTCGAACGCATGCTCCGCCCAGATCGACCTGTCCTTCGTCCTGAGGTACCTTCCGGCTATTATGAGGTCCGTGTCGATGTCGTCGCCGACCTTCAAGACCCTTCCATTCATAATCTTCTCCCCGGTGATGAGATCTCGCCCCTGAGCGCGGAGAATGCAGCGGTCGTAGGCGACGATAGATAGTATTCCGCTCCGACGCCCATGCGGTTCTTGAAGTTCCTGTTTGCCGTGGAGAGTCCGACCTCCCCTTCCCCGAGCACGCCCTGATGGGCGCCCAGGCACGGCCCGCACCCCGGCGTGCCTATGGCGGCCCCCGACTCTACGATGTCTCTCAGGACGCCGGTCTCCATCGCCCTGAGCAGCACGGCCCTGGAAGCCGGGACGACGACCGTCCTGACCTTCACCCGCTTGCCTTTGACCACGTCCGCGAAGCGTTTCAGGTCTTCGTACCTGCCGTTGGTGCACGTGCCGACGAAGACTTGGTCGAGAGGGGTCCCTTCCAGATCGGATACCGGTCTCACCTTGTCAACCCTGTGCGGCTCGGCGAGGACGGGCTCTACGTCTTCCAGCTCTATGGTCTCCTCCCTGATGTAGTCGCAGTCCTCGGACTTCTGCGGCTCGGCATCCATGCCATACTCCTTCAAATAGCGGCAGGTCTCCCCGTCGGCGTAGAACAGCCCCGTCTTGGCCCCGGCCTCGACGGCCATGTTGGATATCGTCAGCCTTCCCTCCAGCATGATGTCGTTGTCGCCGGTGAATTCTATGGCCTTGTAGGTCGCGCCGTCCGCCCCGAGCATGCCCACATACCTCAGCGCCACGTCTTTGGGCTCCGAGAACCGGGGAAGCCTCCCCTCCAGTCTGATGTTGATGGTTTCCGGCACCTTCAGCCAGGTCCCGCCGGTGGCCCAGATGGACGCCATGTCCGATGCGCCCACCCCGGTGGCGAACGCCCCGAAGGCCCCCATGGTGCAGGTGTGCGAGTCGGCTCCAACCACGACCTCCCCGGGCAGGACCCTGCCCTCGCTCATGACCTGATGGCACACGCCAGACCCTATGTCGTGGAAATCGAGGCCCCTCTCGAAGGCGAACCTTCTGAGCTCCGCCTGCAGGTCCGCCGTGGTCGAATTGTTCGCCGGGACGATGTGGTCATAGATTATCGTTATCCTCTCCGGATGCCGTACCTCCTCCGCCTCCATCTCGCGGAACGCCGTCAATGCCTGGATTCCCGAGCCGTCATGGGCCATCGCCCGGTCGACATTCACGTCGACGAAGCTACCTGCCGCCCCTCTCAGGATCCTCTCGGACAGCGTGCTCAATTATGGCGTCCCCCTTGCCTTCTCTACGATCTCCATCAGCACCTGGGGCGTGATCGCGCACTTGCCCTCGCTCCTCACCTTCACATCATGCAGCACCCTGTCTATCTGGGCTTCTGTCAGCTGGTATCCGAGGGTCTTGACGATGTGCTCGAGGGCCTTTCTGCCCGTGTGCTTGCCGAGTACGAACTTCCGCTCCCCTCCCACCATCGTCGGGGGGAAGTACTCATAGGTGGAGCTGTCCACAATCAGAGCGGCTATGTGTATGCCGCTCTCATGCGAGAAGGCGTTCTCGCCGACGACGGCCTTCGTCTTGGAGACGGGGATTCCCGAATAGCGGGAGACCATCTGGGACAGCCCGGTGAGGTGCGTGAGGTCGTATCTGTCCACGCCTCCTTTCATCCTCAGTGCCACGAGCAGCTCTTCGAGGCTGGCGTTCCCGGCCCTCTCGCCGATGCCGTTAACAGTGGTGTGGAGCTGGAATGCCCCGCATTCCGCCGCCGTGAACGTGTTCGCCGTGGCGAAGCCCATGTCGTTGTGGAAGTGGACGCACAGCCTGTTGCCGAGCCCCTCCGTTAGATACCTGACGGAATCTGCGGTCTCGAGCGGGGTCAGGCATCCGACCGTGTCAGCTATGCTGCTGTACGCCGCACGGTGCTCGCAGCCCTGTCTGAACATCTCTTTCAGGAATGACAGGTCCGTCCTGGAGCCGTCCTCCGCGGAGAATCTGACCTGTATGCCGTGGTCTGTGGCGTAGTCGACCATGTCGAGGGCCTGTGCCAGGACCTCTTCGCGGCTCTTCTTGTGCTTGACCCTTATATGCAGGTCGGACGTGGCGACGAATATGCCGACCAGGTCCACGTCGCAATCTATCGCCGCGTCGACATCCGATCTGACCGCCCTCGAAAGACAGCATATCCTGGCATCGAGTCCGGCCTTCGTTATCTCCTTTACGCATTTCTTCTCGTTCTCGCTGACACTCGGGAAACCCGCCTCTATGATCTCGACGCCGATGGCGTCAAGGCCGCGTGCGATGTCGAGCTTCTCCTCGCATGTGAAGGAGACCCCCGGGGTCTGCTCGCCGTCCCTGAGTGTCACATCACAGATCTCAATATCCAATTTCTTCATGTACCTCACCTTCCGGACATTTCATCTCTATCACGATGGTCCTCGGGCCCGTTACCGACTCCTTCATCATCCCGATGGCCTCTTCGACCCCCATCCTCTCGGGCTTGGCCCAGGGGATGTACGTCTCCACGTCGAAGCACCTTCCTCCCCCCGTCATGCCCAGCCTCCCGTTCTTCAATATTATGGTCAATAGCGGGGTGCCCCTCTCATAGACATCTATCAGCGAATTGATCCCTGAATGGAGGAAAGCGTAGTCCCCGATGACTGCTATTCCGGTGGACTTCGCGGCGACGGCTATGGAGGACCCCAGGCCGTAGTTTGCCACCCCTATGCTGTAGGGTCTCTTCCTGGCAAGGAACACGCATCCCGTGTCGATTATGACATCGATGCCCTCGTCCGATATGAATTGCAGAAGGGGCTTGTATGGGCAGTTCCTGCACAGACCCAAGGTACGGCCTCCGCTCTCGATGGTCTCCGTGACCTCCCCCTCCCCCTTGAAAATCCTGTCCGCATGGTCGGCGCATCCTTTCGCCGTCAGTGCCCTGTCCGCGAGCCTCCCGTACCGGCGGTCCGCCTGCACCGGGGACGGCCCCTCACGGGTCGCGCTGTAGAGGGCGACGTCGGTGACCCTCAGTATCGCCACTCTGGAATACCTCTCGGACTCGGCGAACGCCCTCTCGAGGCTCTGACAGACGGCGCCCGTGTCGAGCTCCACCAGCGGGACCGATGCCACCTCCGCGTACGGTCTGGTATCCTGGCGGATTTGGGTTCCCTTTACTTCGGTGTCGTCCCCGGATATCAGCACTACTCCTCCAATGAGGCCCTGGGTGGAAGCCATAATGAGGGGGTCCGCAAGCGCATTGACCCCCACGTTCTTCACTATGACCGTCGACCTCTTATTCGAGATAGAGTCCCCCAGCGCGTACTCCAAGGCGGTCTTTTCGTTTATCGTGTTGACCGATCCCGCCGCCTTCGCAAGGTCCGTTATCGGGTAACCGTGCACCGTGTAGGACGTGTCGCTCATCGATCTTATGCATCCCGCAAGCAACCCCCACACGGTCCGCCTTTCCTCCGTGGCGGCATCGGAGCCGGTTTTTGAAGGCCCTTCTCTCGATTCTTCATTCGTTATGCTCGCACTTCCTTTGCGGCTGGTTCTGCATTGAACCGTATCCTATTCTCATGCTTAATATCTATTCATAGTACGCGCCCGCGAGGGGGCGGATAGCGAAACCGCAGCTACGATTCCTCTGCATGGGGCCGTTCACCTCACGCGGATCAGTTTGTACTCGGAGTTGCCTAAACCCATCTTCGCGCTGTGCTCGAACAGGCTGCGCCAGTCTGATTCAGGGCGGATGCAGGAGAAGATTTCGGCTGTTCCCTTTCCGTTGCACCTCCCTGCTGGAGTTAGGTTCGCAGAGGCCCGGTCCAGCGCCACAGGGTCGAAGGAGGTGAACATCCCCGCGTCGGGTATGACGGGGGGGAGGTCGCTATCCCCGCGGCGGCCGGTCTGAAACTGTTCTCGCAGGCGGCCGGAGATGGTTCGGGGCGTTCTTCCTGCTACAGGGGCGGAGTATGTCTGTGCCGGTCAGGTAGGACATGCCGCTATCTTCGCCTATGTCACTATGCCAATAGACCGTAATATCAATGGCACAACGGTTATCGTGTTTTTCTACCTCGGGATATCCTCTGTTTTTAGACGCGGGAATCATCGATTTTTCTTCTGATTGCTTCTATGGTTATTCACCCTTGATACACGTACTTTCCTCAAATTCGCGGACCGGGCCATAATGGCGGCCTCTTCAGTAACGGATCGCATGTTCCGGCAGAACACCGCCGCAGAACTCTTCCAAAGTCCTACCGGTCTTCCCGACCTTCCTCCCGGCCCGTAGCCTGGTCATGCTGTACGATTCGGGAGACATACCAAACCCGCAGCCCGCAGTTGCTCCTGTTCGCTATAGACATTTCGATTGGCATTTTATCTTTCCTGTGCGCTCTGATTTTGGCATTAAAGCGGAAATCATTTGTTTTTTGTTCATATATGGATGTAACTAGAGTAAATTATTAATATTGTATATCTAGTATCGTACGTTGCACGCGTGGGAATCGCACGGGCGGAATAAGACGCTGGAGAAAGAACCCATTGCGGTAAAGCTGCTCACTTCCGAAAAGTCCAGAGCCCCACAGCATATGGATGA
>WOYN01000090.1 GCA_011620825.1 Candidatus Methanomethylophilaceae archaeon
GTGTATGTCGATCACATTGCCGATGATATATGCGTCACTGCTGATTATCGACTTGTCTTTGAGGAAACTGAACATTCTCATTGCCATATCTAGCAGATATCATACGATATAGAAAAAACCGCCGTTCGGACAGCAAAAAAAGAAAATTGGGAGAAATGGTTTATCCGCCGCCCGAAGGTGTGAACTCAGATATATCGACGTCGCGTGCGGTTTTCGCAGCATCTTCGATCGCCTGCATTCTGCCTTCGAACTTCTTGTCGCGATCCTTGTAGGAGATAGGGCTGTACTCCGATTCGTCTGCCGGGACCAGGAACGTCTGATCATAATAGAGCCCAGTGTAGTCCAGTCTGAACCAGACCCTGCCTCCGCTCTCTCTGACCTCGGTCACTTTCCCGACCGTCGAGGTCGGAAGGTACTTAGCGAAATCTCCTACCTTCACGGAATCATCCCTTGATGACCGCGGTCCTCTCGCCGGCAGGGACGAACTCCCTGAGTCCGCCGCGTCCGATCTCCTTCGTTATGTTGGCGAAGTCAAACTGGAGCGCGGGGTCGGCGAAGGCGACACGTATGAACGGGTTGGCTGTGAAAGCGTCTCCGCGTGCAACGTGGGCTGCCTTGGGTATTCCGGTGTATCCAGAGAGGTGACCGACGTTCATTGCGTAGTTGGGATAGTTCGGTCCGCGGGCTTCCATCGGCAGACCCTCATCGGATCTGTATGCGAAAGAGTTAGCGGAACCGCACTGGTCCTGAAGGTCGTATCCGTAGAATCCGAGCCTTCCGGCCCTCTCCTTGTGCTCGAGCATGGAATAGTACCAGCAGTTCAGACCGCAGTCGGCGATACCGGTAGCCATGGCACCGGCGATACCGGTGGATGCGGCCGCCACTGTAGATCTCTGGGATCCACCGAAGTGGGTCTCCATGATAGCGGGGTACCTCTCATACATCTCGAGAGAGTAGCTGTTAACATCCTCGGCGAGGTTCATGAGCTCGTCGTGGTCGTTGGGGTCCAGCTTGCAGAATCCTCCGTACTTCTTGTTGATCTGATCGATACCATAGTAGACGTAGTCCTCGAGGATGTTGTCGGTGTATGCCGCAGTGGCGTACTGGGTAAATCCGACTCCTCCGGACATGTATCCGCCGAGGTAGATCTGGTCATAGATAACGGCTCCGAGCGCCACAGATTCAAGTGCTGCGCGTCCGGGGTCGTCGGGGTACACACGGTCGGACTGGGCCATATCAGCCATGAATCCGAATGGGATTCCTCCGGGTTCGTTGGGTCCCCTGGCACGCCTGGCGGGCATCATGCTTCCCATGTTGATCGACTGGTGCTTCGCAGAGTATGCGAAGTCCGCGATGGCTGCCTCTCCTGCCGCAAGCTTGTAGGCAGAGATGAAAGCCATCGAGATCTGCATCGCTGCGTGCCTGGATGTGGTGGCTCCGTCCATGACCCTCCCTACAATGGAGGGAACGCGGACTGCCTGCATCAGGGTCTTTCCGACAGCTGCCTTCAGCTGCTTTGCCTGTTCGGCGGGGAAGAGCTTGTTGATGTCAATGACGAATCTCTTGTCGAGCTCGTCTATCAGCTCATCGTCTCCGGAGAACACTTTGACGTACGAGTCGTACACCAGTGCGGGGTTGACCTCTGCCATGTGCTCCTGAACGACCGCTCCTCCGGGCATGGTGTGGTTGACCGTCTCGAGGTATGTGTTGATGGTCTCGGGGGTGATCTCTTTACCGAGCCTTCTCTCGATGGTCTGGTGAGGAGAGTCGAGACCGACAAGGATCGTCCTCCTGATGTCGTCCCACGCCTGCTGGATGGCAGGGTTGTTTATGCAGTGGAGATCATCGGGCTCGACGAAGATGTCGGTGTGCGAGAGCTGGTAGGGCATCCACGACCTCTGTCCGAGGGGGACTCCTATGTCCTCGTTCATCATGGGGAATCCGCGGTCTTTTGCGATCTTTTCAGCCGCCGCCTGGAACTCCACTTTGCTCTTAGACTGTCTCCAGCCGCCGTACTTGTAGTAGGTGGTGGATACGTCGGTAGGCTCCTCTTTGAATTTCTTCTTGACGGCCTCCATGAACATTTTCTCTTTTGTTGCCATTGATTTACACCCCCTTCACTTTGAAAGGCTGGTATCCGCCCAGTGTCCTGAGTTTGTGGATCCTGTGCTGGTATTTTGTGACCTCTTTGTCGTCCCTCATGTCGACTCCGTCGGCCCTGAAGATGGTGGTCCTCTTCTTGAGGTCCTCCATCGATGCGGGGGCTCCGACGAAGATCTCCTTGTCGAGGGGCAACGCGACCTGGTCCTTCACGTACTTGACCTCTTTTCTCTTGGGGTCCCATAGGTATCTCTGCCAAGCGTCGAACATAAGTCCGTTCTCGTCGAGACGGCAGGCATGACCGTGAACGGTCGCACCTCTGATTCCCGTAAGCGCAGCGTCGAAGGTCTCGTTCTCGATGAACTCTTTCGCCATTTTCTCAAGGTCTCTCTCCCTTACTTCGATGATCTGCCTTCCGGACAGGGTACCGGTGTCGATACCTCTGTACCTAGACAGATACATCCATGCCCTCTGGTAGGGGGACACGGGTGCGAAGTAGACGGAGTCGGTGAACTGGATATACCTGATCCTGTCTCCGTGCTTGGCACCGTCGATGGGGGTGACCAATTTCCTGATGGGGCAGTCCGGCTCGGAGCCCTCCTCGATGGGGGGGTGGATAGACTTGTAGTCCTCTCCGGGGTTGCGGTGTCCCATGAGCTTGACGACGTCCTCAATGGGAACCTCGCGAAGTTTCTGTAGCTTTACCTTGGGGTCCATCAGTCTGCGCCTTGCGACAGCAGGGCTTGTGGTTCCAGGGTAGAACTGTCTTTTGTATGCCATATTTAAACACCTCTGTAATCAGTGAGAGTGGGTCTGTATTTCGAGTATCTTCCGATCTCAAGGTTGAATCCGTGCTCGATGTGAGCGTCGCAAACGGCCTTGATCTTTCCAACGGTCTCGTCGAGTACCATATCGTCCTCAACATCGAGCTCGATGAAAAAGTTGCCGACTAAAGTTGTCAGCTCCACGTCTTTACCGCCGACTTTGATGGTGCGGCGCTGTGTGTGGTTGTTATCAAGTCCCTTGTTGGGTCCGCTGTTGATCTTCCTTGGCAGGCTCTCGCCCGACATCGTGACCTGTCTTATGTGCTCGATCTCCTCGAACCCGTTGAGAACCTTCTCGGTTGTCTCTGCGAACAGGAGACGGGTGGTGGTTATCCTCACTTCAGGGAGGGGCACGCCCGCATATTCCGCTGGGGGATTGCTCGACATTTGTTCTCAGACCTTCTTCTTTATTTTCTTTGCCTCAGCCGCTACGACCTGAATAGGATAGCGGAATTCGTCCATGTCGCCGAAGACCTCTTTGAAGGCTCCGGACGTGGCCTCTGCGGAGAAGGTCTGCGTTCCACCGTCAAGGCAGTTTCCTGCCGTAACGGCCGGAATCAGAACACCCTTGGAGTGCCTGGTAACGACGTGGTTTCCATGGAACAGTCCGGGTCCGCCTCCACCGTAGATGGAGTGTGAGAAGAACGACATTCCGACGCAAACGCCCATCGACCTTCCGTAGTCGACACCGGGAAGTCCGGTCTCGTGCTCGAGCAGGTCGTTGTAGTACAGAATCGTAGAGGGCACACCCTGGGCGGCCCTTGCGGCTCCGACGTTTACCATGACTGCCGCAACCTGTCCCACTGCCGCATATGCGTTCCAGAGTGGGAGGTCGTCGGTCGTGTATACCTTGTATCCGGACGGGAGGGTCTCCTTCACGCGGATGACCTTATCATCGATGGCCATCTCCATGAGGGATTCGATAACGGTTCCGACGGTTCCGGTCTTTCCGTTCTTTTTAACGATGGAGTACAGCATGTTGTTGGCGTTGAGTCCCTCGTATGCGAGTCCGAGGAGGTGTCCTCTCTCGAAGGGTCCTATAGCGTCTCCCATTTCGAAGGCGGCGGTCTGCTCGAAGATCGCGGACAGGGCGGTTCCCTGCATGGCGTTCCTGTTGACCAGTGCGACGACGTGGTTGGACATGATGTTCCTGAGAGCGTATCCCGCTCCTTCGTTGTTCTGGGGAACTTCAAGGATGGATTTTACGTTGGAACCGGAAAAATCGACGGTCTGGGGGTACCTTCCCCATACTGCTCCCTTGACCATGTTTGCCTTGTACATGGGAATCTTGAACTCGTCAATGATTGCCTCTGTAACGGCGGCTGCAGTTGAGGTGAATCCGGTGGTATACTCGATACCGACGCTCGCCCTCTCGTTGGGGAGAACTACGATGAGGCTCTTTCCTCCGGACTTCACTTTAACGACTGTGTCGTCATCGGGAGTTACCTGGATCATGTCCTTGATCGCGGCTGCGATCTTCTCAGCATTTGCTACCAGGGGGATGTCGATCTCTTTTCCCTTGATGGTCATGCCCATCATCGAGCCGGTCTTGAGAGCTTTCTCGATACCGGCGAGATTGACAGCGCATGTCCTCTTGGTGAGGTCTCCGATCTTCTGGATCGCTTTGTTGCGCAACGGACTGATGGCTTCCAACGGAATATCTTTCGCAATGCGTTTTCCGTTGTCGTCATACAAGTCTATTACGTCCTCGTATTTTG
>WOYN01000145.1 GCA_011620825.1 Candidatus Methanomethylophilaceae archaeon
GCAACAAGGACCCCTATAGGAAAATACGGAAAATCGTTGATGAACGTCATGGCCAAAGATCTCGGAGCCATCGCTGTCAAGGAGGCAGTATCCAGAGCAGGCATTTCACCGAACGATGTTCAGGAATGCATAATGGGAACCGTGCTCTCGGCCGGTCAGGGGCAGAACCCTGCAAGGCAGGCGGCCATTGCCGCGGGTCTTCCGGTGGAGATCGGTTCGTTCACCGTGAACGCTGTATGCGGGTCCGGTATGAAGTCTGCGATGCTGGCCGCCGATGCGATAAAGGCCGGGCAATATGAAGTGCTTGCTGTCGGAGGAATGGAAAGCATGAGCTCCTCCCCATACCTGCTCAAGGGAGCAAGATGGGGATTTAAGATGGGAGATCAGCCCGCCGTCGATTCCATGGTATATGATGGACTATGGGATGTATTCAATGACCAGCATATGGGAAACACCGGAGAGATCGTCGCGGAACGCTTCAATGTGACCAGGGAAGATGCCGATACTATGGCGTATCAGAGCAATATCAAGGCAGCCGAGGCGCAGTCCAAAGGTAAGTTCGACAGAGAAATCGTACCCGTAACGGTCAAAGGAAGGAAAGAAGACGTTATCGTCAAAGAGGACGAAGGGATCAGAGCCGACACAACCATGGAGTCCCTGGGGAAGCTGAAACCCGCATTCAGGAAGGACGGTGTAGTAACCGCCGGAAACTCGTCGCAGCTGAGTGATGGGGCATCGGCGATGGTTGTGTCTTCGAGGAAATGGGCGGAGGAGCACGGAATAAGACCGATGGCATCCATCGTGGCATACGGGGAGCGCGGAGTGAAACCCGAACTGATCATGGAGGCGCCCATTCCGACCACCAGACACGTTCTTAAAATGGCCGGGATGACCATCGACGATATAGAGCTCTTCGAGCACAACGAGGCCTTCGCCACCGCGTCCTGTGCGGTCAAAAAGGAGCTCAACGTACCGGACGAGATATTCAACGTGAACGGAGGGGCGATAGCCCTCGGACACCCTATCGGATGTTCGGGTGCAAGGGTGATCACCACTTTGCTCCATGCACTGGAAGACAGGAATAAGCACATCGGCCTGGGAACGCTCTGTCTGGGCGGCGGCAACGCGGTCACAATGATCGTAAAACGCGAATGATCACGAAATTATCACAAACCTCTTAACTTTTCAACCATTTTTATCTTATAAAAAGTAATATCAACATCGCGGACGATTGAGTATCATGGAATTGGAATCCGTTCTCGGAAAGATCGAGAAATCACGCGCCGACATCGTGAGGGAGATGGTCGACATGATAAGGATTCCCGCGCTTGCCCCCGTCAACGGCGGAAGCGGAGAGGGAGAACGCGCAGACCACCTCGTTTCCAGGCTTGAAGGATATGACAGCGTTGTAAGGATAGACGTGCCGGACGATACGGACCCCTCCATCATGAGGCCGAACATTCTTGCGAGGAAGAACGGACCGGAGGAGGGCACCGTATGGATCGTCGCACACATGGACACGGTTCCCGTGGGAAATCTGGACGATTGGGAAAGCCCGCCCTTCGAACCACGTGTTGAAAACGGCAGGATATACGGCCGCGGCACAGAGGACAACGGGCAGGCTGTGATATCTTCGATGTTCGCATCCAAGTTCCTGGACAAGAATAAACTGACCAAAAGGTCGATCGGTATTGCGTACGTTGCAGACGAAGAGATGACCAGCGCGATGGGTATAGAATATCTCCTTGACAATGGGTGCTTTTCCGAGAAAGACGTATTCATAGTCCCGGACTGGGGGAGCCCCGGCGGGATGCACATAGAGATTGCCGAGAAAAATCTGATATGGCTGAATTTCGAGATAACCGGAAAGTCCACGCACGGGTCAACCCCCAACAAAGGAGCCAACGCGCTCAGGGCGTCTTCTCATCTCATTGTCGAACTGGAGAAGGCGTTCGGCAAGGAGTTCCCGGAATCGGACCCCATGTTCATTCCAAGCAAATCCACTTTCGAACCCACTCGCAGCATTGCCACGGTGGAGAACGTCAACACAGTGCCAGGCTATCATGAATTTTCAATGGACATACGTCTTCTTCCAGAATACGATCTGGATGATGTTGTCATAACGGCGAGGTATGTCGCTTCCTGCATATCGGAAAAATATGGTACAGACATAGCGGTCAGAGAGGTACAGCGCCACCGTTCCGGAAAACAGTCCGCTACGGATGATCCGGCATACCTGGCACTTCGCGAATCCGTAAAGCAGGTGACTGGACGGGAGCCAACCCCGGTGGGTGTCGGAGGCGCAACCTGCGCTAACTTCTTCCGTGTCAAAGGATATAATGCATATGTATGGGAGACCGGAGGCGGAACTCTGCACACCCCGAACGAGTATGTCGAGATAGAAAATATAATCACTGACGCAAAGGTCTTCGCGACACTGTTCTATAAGCTGTGCTTTTAATCGAAAAGGCGCTTCAGCATCCAATCGGCGCTGAACTTCTGGATATCGTCGTATCCCTGGCCGTCGCAAACGAAGGCTATCGGCTTTCCGATGGTATGCGCAATGGACAGGGCCGCGCCCCCTTTGGCATCTGTGTCGATCTTCGTTAGAATGATAGCATCTATTCCGATGGCGGCGTCGAAGACCTTCGCCTGCTCTATCGCATCGTTGCCGGCAAGCGAGTCGCCGACGAAGACCTTGAGGTCCGGCTTGGCGATCCTGGCGACCTTCTTCATCTCTTCGATGAGGTTGCTGTTGGTCTGCATCCTTCCGGCGGTGTCTATCAACACCACATCCCTCCTCTTGGACCTGGCGTGCTCTATGGCATCGTATGCCACCGCCGCCGGGTCCGCATCCTGGGCGTGTTTGACGATCTTGGTGTTGAGGCGGTCTGCGTGGATGGTGAGCTGCTCTATCGCTCCGGCCCTGAAGGTATCGCAGGCTGCGAGCACGACAGTCATTTCGTTCTTCTGAAGGCGGTTTGCGATCTTGGCTATTGCTGTGGTCTTTCCGGTTCCGTTTATTCCGACGAACATTATGACGGCCGGCTTCGGTCTGTCGTGTATCCATGCGTCGAAGTCGAATTCGTTGACCTTGAGGACGTCGTGCACGGCATCCCGTACGGCCATCTCCACGATCTCGTCAAGGCTGTACCGGCGACTGTATTTCTTACCTGTCAGGTTATTGCGGACGCCCTCTTTTATTTCCTCGGCGACAGAGAATGCCACATCCGCTTCGAAGAGGATAACTTCAAGTTCTTCAAGTACGGAGTCCAGCTCCCTGTCCCTGATCTTCTTGCCGGAGTCCCCCACGGGCGCGGTTGCGGTCTTCCGCTGTTCCTTTTCTGCTTTGACCCTGTCGCGACGGGACGGTTTTGAAGAATCATCTTTTACAAGCACATCCGCTTCGGGCGCCTGCACAGGTTCGATCGTGCTGCGGGCATTATCGGGAACATCCTCTTTCTCCGGGAGTGCGGGAGCATCCTCATATACGGTCTCCTCCAGCTTCTCGGGCGTTTTCTTAAAAAGCCCCTTTAGCTTGCCTTTGAGGGAATCAAACATATGATGCGCTCAGGCCGGTTGCCTGGCCTCGTACTCTGCGTTTATGGCGTCGGCCAGATTGTTAGCGGCCGACTGCATCTCTGAAAATGCGGCGCTGGCCTTTTTGAGTGCTTCCTGGATCTCGACGACCCCTGAGCCCAGGTATTCGGTGGCCTCGGTGAGGTCTTTGTCGATCGATACTCTGTTTCCGATACCGACGATGGCCTCTCTGCTCCCGGTCACTTTGGCGGCGACGAAAACGGAGGCTCCGATAGGAACAAGGACCTCGTCCCCTTCCTTCGCGTCCGCGAAGGCCTTCAGTGTCTCCCGGGCCCGGACCGACTCCTCGAGGGAAACCTGGAGGATGTTTATCTGACGGCTCAGGGTCTCCATCTGTCCTTTGTAGGATTCGAGGACCTGCAGAGCCTGACGTAGGTCCTTTTCTTCCATCTCACTCACCGATCTGGTATTTCACAGCGTGGTCTGTAATCTTGTCGGCCGATAGCTCGGCGATCTCGGATATATCGATCTGCCATCTTTTGAGCCTGTGCTGGCTTCCGAGGGTCGAGAGGGCCTTTTCCCTCACAGCTACCTCGTCTTCTGCGGCCATCTCGATAGAGAAAATCTGTTTTCCCTGTCTCTTGTCGGCGTGTGTGCCTCTGATAAGGAATGCCTTCATATTAGTTACCAAGTTCGGGAACTATATTTAACTAATAAAGCTTTGGTGGCGCGCATGGGCAACTCCAGTGGCGTTGTTGCTAATTTTTCACCCGGTACAAGCTTTCCCGCCGTCTCTGTAACGGGAAGCGGATGCGATCTCATGTGCGCTCACTGCATGGGCAGACACCTATGCGGGATGATTCCCGCCGGCGATCCGGGAAGGCTGTTGGAGATTGCGAATGAGGTCAGGGCGAGGGGAGGCGAAGGCATCCTCATAAGCGGAGGAAGCCGCCCGGACGGTCGCGTGCCTCTTGCGCCTTTCGCTTCGGCGATCAGAAAGATAGCAGACCTGGGTCTTATGGTCAACGCACATCCCGGCATCATAGGTCGTGAAGATGCGGGTCTTTTGGCATCCTCCGGCG
>WOYN01000087.1 GCA_011620825.1 Candidatus Methanomethylophilaceae archaeon
CTCTAACCCGGTCGAGCGGTTGATGCCGCCGTCCACGGATATCTCGAGTTTCGGGTTGTGCTCGTCCGCCCACTGCCTCACGTAACGTATTTTGTCGATGCCGGAGGGTATGAAGCTCTGCCCGCCGAACCCCGGGTGCACGGTCATTATCAGAACAAGATCGGCCTTGTCGAGGAATTTATCGAGTATTCTCACATCGGTCTCGGGATTTATCGAGATCCCGGCCTTGACCCCCGAGTCAGAAATCATCCTAATGGCCTTAACAGGGTCTCCGTCGGCCTCGGGATGGACGGTGAGGTAATCTGCGCCCGCACGTACGAAGTCTACGATGTAACGTTCCGGGCGCTCAATCATAAGATGTACGTCGAAAGGGATGATGGAACATCTGCGTATCGCTCTTATTACTGAGGGGCCTATCGTAATGTTCGGCACGAACATGCCGTCCATGACATCTATATGTGCCCAGTCGGAACCGGATGCCTCCAATCGCTTCATCTCGTTGCCGAGGCGGGAAAAATCTGCAGAAAGGATGGAAGCTGATACCTTTGTCATCGCTTCATCATGTAATATCACATCATTATAATTTACTCTCCGGAAAGCCATCGTAAGTGAACAAATATATCGGACGATATCTTTCGGAAGTCCATGGCAACGGCCAATCACAGCGAAAAAATCGAGATATGCGATGTGGAAGGATGCAATTCCGACGCTGAGCGTTCGTTCAACTATAAGCAGGTATCGGAGACCTCGCTGGTCCTTAAGCCGGGGGAGTACCGCCAGGTGCACCTTTGCAAGGAACATTACCGCGACTTTAAGAAACAGACGAAGAAAACCAGGGGCCTGGACCGCATCTACTGATGACAGAGATCCTTTTCCTAGGGACCGGGGCCAGCATCCCCTCCAGGGACCGGGGCCTGCCGGCGATGGCCGTCCGCAGCGGTCGCGAGATCGTGCTTTTCGACTGCGGGGAGGGGACCCAGAGACAGATGATGATGTCCCCGATGTCTTTCATGAAGATCAAGGCGATCTTCCTAACACATCTCCATGGGGACCATTTTCTGGGGCTGCCCGGGCTGCTGTTGACAATGGGTCTGTCCGGAAGGTCGGACCCTGTACGGATCGTGGGGCCTGAAGGGACAGGCGAACTGCTGGGGAATATTCTGAGTTCATGCGGGGACAGCCTGCCTTTCGATATGCTGATAACAGAAGCCTATGGCGGCGAGACATTCCGGATCTCCGATTGTTCCGTAACGGCTTTTCCGACGGAGCACGGTGTCCCGTCCGTCGGATTTATTTTTTCTGAGGATGACAAGGTGGGAATCGATGCCCGCAGGGCCGCCGAAATGGGAGTGTCCGCGACGGACATCAAACTTATAAAAGGAGGGGAGGTCGTGAACGGCGTATCTTCCGATGACATAATTTCCGGGACGGTGAAAGGCATAAGAATCGTATATACAGGCGATACGCTTCCGTGCGAAGAGGTGCGTTCGGCCTCTATGGGAGCGGACGTGCTGGTACACGAGGCGACTTTCGGCTCTGATGAGACAGAATATGCCGAAAAACATAATCATACGACGTCAGCGCAGGCCGCAGCGATAGCCAAGGAATGCGGTGTCAGGATCCTGGTCCTCAACCATGTGAGCAACCGTTATAGAGACCGCGCTCCGCTGCTCGAGGAGGCGGCGAAGATTTTCCCGGAAACGATTGTGGCGGAAGACTTCATGCACCTCATGGTGACACGCAAGGAGATCAGATCAGTTTGAGCAGGTCCGCGCTCGTTATCATGCCGATTACTTTCCCCTGTCTTGATACCAGGACGGCGTCGCTGTCCCCCATGAGCTGAGCGACCGCTGAAAGGGACATGCCTTCCGAAACCACCGGAAACGATTCGCCCATGACCTTCCTTATAGGGGTCTTACGGAGCTCATCCATGCTCATGCCCTGTTCAATAAGACCCAGTATCATTCTTTCGGAGATGCTTCCGACCGGGCTGTCCCCGCTCATCACGGGCATCTGGGAGAAACCGGTCTGGCGCATGAGGTCCGAAGCCACGCGAAGGCTGTCGTCTGCATCAACCGTGATAGGCGACGCGGAGGCCACATCCGCCGCGGTGCGGTCCATCCCAGTTTTCCGGGTCATCTTATCTAAGGTCTCGAAGAGCCTCACTATAGTTCGGTAGCTGGCGTCGGTCTTTCTGCTCTCGACCTTGGCGATGGTGCTCTGGCTGACGCCAGATTCATCAGCAAGCTCCGACTGGGTGATTCCGAGTGCATTCCTCATTTTCTTAATGTCTGATTCTGGCGGGAATTTCACCTTACCCAATAGATTATTATTCTTATATGAATATTTCTTACAGTTTACTTTATAAATGATGAATATGTACGATTTTCTGCAGCATAAGCTGAGAGGCTATAGAAATGGCTAAGAACATTTACGTCGAGGGTATCGATGAAGTACCGGTACCGAACAGAAAGGTAGAAATCGTCGAGAGGAAAGGTATCGGGCATCCCGACAGCGTTTCAGACGGTATCGCAGAGTCGGTGAGCAGGGCCCTATGCAAAATGTATGTCAAGGAGTTCGGTCACGTGCTCCATCACAACACCGATGAGACGCAGATCGCGGCCGGAAGGGCGCACCCCAAGTTCGGCGGCGGGACGGTCATAGACCCGTCCTACATACTTTTGGTCGGACGTGCCACCACAGAGGTCGAGGTCGGAAAGGAGCTCAAATTCCTGCCTTGCAAACCCGTTGCGCTGAGGGCCGCCAAAGACTATCTCGAGAAGAACTTCCCCAACCTGGATGTCAATTCCGAGGTCATAATGGATGCGAGGATCGGTCTTGGGTCGGATGACCTCACCGGAGTTTACAAAGCATCGGGATATCACGCCAACGACACGTCTTTCGGTGTAGGGTACGCACCGTTCTCGATCACGGACAGGCTTACCCTGGAGACAGAGGAGTTCATCAATGGCGCACTCAAAAAGAAGATGCCGGAGACCGGACAGGACGTCAAAGTAATGGCATCCAGGATCGGAAAGGATGTAACTCTGACCGTGGCATGTGCGATGGTAGACAGGTATCTTACCGACGCCGACGCTTACAAGTCCGCAATGGTGCAGCTCAAGAACGAGGTCACAGACAATGCGCTCAAGATCGTCGGAAACGAAGACATAAATGTCAAAGTGGACGTAAACACCGGTGACGACTACTCCCGCAAGGTTTACTACCTGACAGTCACGGGAATGTCCCAGGAGATGGGAGACGACGGTTCGGTCGGAAGAGGCAACAGGTGCAACGGCCTCATTACGCCGTACAGGCCGATGTCCATGGAGGCCACTTCCGGAAAGAACCCGATTACCCACGTCGGAAAGATCTACAACGTGATGTCAAAGCTCGTCGCCGAGGAAATATCCAAAGAGATAGGCCCAGAGGTCGAAATACGCGTTAGGCTGCTGTCGCAGATCGGAAAGCCGATCTCACAACCGCTCAATGCTTCCGTTCAGGTTCTTGCGCCCGGAGCAGACCAGCCGAAGGAGTTATCCAGGTGGAAGTCGGACGCCGAAAGCATAGTAGAGTATTGGCTCGATAACATTGATAAGGTCACAGAACTTATCACGACCGGTAAAGTAAGGACCTTCTGAGTCCTCTTCCGGTGAGCTGGATATGAAAATAATAGATGAGCCGCAGTACGGACCGATGTTCAGGTTCAGCGATGCCAACGTATATTGGACGCTGCACACTATTTCGGACGGAAGGAGGATTGGACGCAAGCGACTCTCCGAGGCTGTCGGAGTGGGCGAGGGAAGCATGCGCCGTATAGTCGACGCCCTGAGGGAATGGGGACTTATCTCCGTAAAACAGACGGGGATTACGATCACCAAGGCCGGCCGGAGCTATCTGGAGCAGATGCCCATCCGCGTAATAGAGCTGGACGTCGGCAACTCGGTGGTCGGTAAGTACACACAGAGCCTGCTTGTGATGGGGGTCTCCGATAAAGTGTTCAACGGGATGCAGCAGCGCGACGCGGGCATCAAGGCCGGAGCCACCGGATGCACAACGTTGGTCATACGGGACGGCGTTTTGTTGATCCCTCCCGACTGGAACGTTGACGAGGAGAACCCCAGGCTCGCGAAAGAGGTACGAGAGGTCGTAGGCATGACCGGTAGCGACGTAATCATCGTAGGCGGCGGGGAGACCAAGTTGCTGGCGATAGAGGCGGCGGTCACGGCGGCCCTCGAATTGCTCTGATAAAACTATTTACAACCAAACCCTTTACGAGCCGTGAAGCATCTTTTCAGTTTTTCAGTATATCAGGAGCTGGCCGAAATTTCATCGACCGCCGTGGACTCGGCGCTGAAGGGCATGGGGTGCGATGGATTGGAACTTCTGACAGGGTACTATCGTGTCCCGGACGAATACCGCGGCCATGCCGTGGGCGTCCATCTTCCCTACGCCGCGGATTGGCTCCGCGCATGGACAGGTAAAGAAATCCCCGATTGCGATCCGGAAACGGCGAGGTTCACCATGTTCGGAAAATGCGCTGCCGATGTGACCGAGAGTCTGACACTTGCAATTTCCCAGGCTTCGGAGCTCAATCCTCCCTATGG
>WOYN01000072.1 GCA_011620825.1 Candidatus Methanomethylophilaceae archaeon
TCAACCTATTGAAGGATAGGGAGATCTGTGTCTGCGACATAGTAGATACGCTTGGCATCACACAGACCAAGGCCTCGAGGCACCTCAAGCATCTGAAGTCGGTCGGACTCGTTGAAGACCGGCAACAGGCCCAGTGGGTATATTATTCCATAGCGCACGGTATCGATGAGCGCCTTCTCGATGAACTTATCGCGAGGGTCCGCATCACCGAACCTTACATGTCCGATCTTATCAGACTCGAAGAACGCAAAAACAGATGCGGAAAGGAATGCTGAAAGAACGTCGGCATATATCGTTGAGGGCTTACAATGGATGACGAAAAAAAATCTGGTATCGGTGTTTTTGAAAAGTATCTAACCTTATGGGTCCTGTTTTGCATGGCCATCGGGATACTTATCGGAAAATATGTATCTGTTGTTCCCGACTTTTTGGAAGGGCTTCAGATCGCAGGCATAAACATTCCGATCGCAATTCTAATCTGGGTCATGATATACCCTATGATGATGAAGATCGACTTTCAGTCCATCAAGGACGTAAGGAAACATCCCCGGGCCATTCTCATATCTACCGGGAGCACCTGGGGAATAAAACCTTTCTTGATGTTCGGGCTCGCCACACTGTTTTTTATGATAATATTCAAACCGCTGATACCGACGGAACTGGCACAGGACTTCGTCACCGGAGCGGTCCTGCTGGGAGTGGCCCCCTGTACTGCAATGGTCTTCGTTTGGAGCGCTCTCACCAAGGGGGACCCGGCATACACGCTGGTGCAGGTCTCAATAAACGACCTTGTGATCCTGGTGCTGTTCATCCCGTTGGTGCAGTTGCTGCTGGGAATAAACAATGTCACGGTACCCTGGGGAACTCTGGCCTTCTCGGTCGTACTGTTCGTAGTCGTGCCGTTGGTAGCAGGTGCGATAACCCGTTTCGGAATGATAAAAAGAAGGGGGATAGAATACTTCAACAGCAGATTCGTCCCTAAATTCGGCGGAATAACCAGCGCCGGCCTTCTGCTGACACTCGTATTGATATTCTCCTTCCAGGGAGATGTCATATTGGAGAATCCTCTGTACGTCCTGTTGATCGCAGTGCCGCTGACACTGCAAAACATCATCTCCTGGGGTTTGACATACTGGCTGTCCATGTGGACCAAACAGCCCCATAAAATCGCTGCTCCGGTCTCCCTTATCGCAGCATCGGACTTCTTCGAACTTGCGGTTGCGGTCGCCATAGCTCTGTTCGGCCCTGCCTCTCCGGTCGTGCTGGTCTGCACGGTCGGAGTCCTCACCGAAGTACCGGTAATGCTGTTGCTCGTCAGCATCGTGAACAAAACCAAAGATAAGTTCCCGCAAGAATGCGGAGACGATACGAAAGCCGGGGCGTGAACCGATTCCCGATGCAATTGAAACAAGGAGTGAAAACAATATGAATGATAAAGAAGAAATCAGAGAATCGATAAGAAAGGACTATTCGGAGGTCGCCCGGAGCGGATCCAAAGGATGTTGCGGCGGAGGTTTCAGCTGCAGTCCCCTGGTGGATATTAAAGATGCATCCCTCATGATGGGATATTCGGAAGAAGATCTCAGAGGCATACCTGTGGAGGCTAACATGGGCCTTGGGTGCGGAAATCCTATCGCGATAGCTTCGCTGAAAAAGGGAGAGACTGTTCTGGACCTTGGAAGCGGAGGAGGCTTCGATTCGTTCCTGGCAAGGAGAAAGGTCGGGGATGAAGGACTAGTGATCGGGGTCGACATGACACCGGAAATGATCAAACTGGCAAGAAATAACGCAAAGAAAAGCGGCTTCGACAACGTAGAATTCCGCTTGGGAGAGATCGAACATCTTCCCGTTGCAGACTGCTCGGTAGATGTGATCATCTCAAACTGCGTCATCAACCTATCGCTGGATAAACAGCTCGTCTTCAACGAGGCGTACAGGGTACTCAGGAACGGCGGGCGGCTTTCGATATCCGATGTAGTGGCGACGGCGGAGATACCTGAAAGCGTAAAGGGCGATCTGGCCAGCATATCCAACTGTATCGCGGGCGCAGAGTATGTGGGCGACCTCGAGACTATTTTAAAGAACGCGGGTTTTGTCAACATAAGCTTGGTACCGAAGGACAACAGCAAAGAGATAATCAAAAGCTGGGAGTCGGGAAGGAATTCCGAGGACTTCGTTGCGTCGTATATTATCGAAGCGGAAAAGCGGGAGTGAGGAGATTCTTAAATGGAAGTTAAGCCGAAAGTTGCGTTTGTATGTGTGCACAACTCGTGCCGTTCGCAGATGGCCGAAGCTCTCGGGAAATATTATGCAAGCGACATCTTCGAAAGCTATTCTGCCGGGACGGATATCGGTTCTGGGATCGACAAGGACGCCGTAAGGCTGATAAAAGAAATATATGGTATAGACATGGAAAAGACCCAGCATCCAAAAACTATAGACGAGCTTCCCAAAATCGATGTTAAGATATCCATGGGATGCGACGCATCATGCCCCCATGTGCAGGCCGAGATGATCGAAGACTGGGGGTTGGAGGACCCTACAGGCAGGGGGGATGAATTTTTTAGAATTGTAATCGATGAAATAGATCAAAGGGTAAGGGACCTCAGGGAGAGCCTGAAATTCGAGCTTGAAGCCGGCTCCCGACCTCTCGGAGTCCAATGAGAAGAAATTGTTTTATCAGGGGTTCACTTAACCAAGATCAGCAGCATTTTGAATTGGGTCACTCCCTTGACAGAGTGAGGGATCCCCTTCGGCATTATGATGGAATCCCCTTCCTTCAGACGGAACGGCTTTCCCCCGATGACTATCTCGGCCTCTCCGTCCAAAGCTACTACAAAGGCATCTCCGGGCGCGGTGTGGGTGTTCAGGCCCTCACCCTTGTCGATTGCTATCACCGAAAGATTCAGGCTGTCTCTCTTGACAAGAGTCAGATTGACGACCTGTCCGGGACGGTACTCGACCATTTCCTTCGCTGCCATCTTGGTTGAAACGTCGATATTTTTGATGAGTTCTCCTTCCATGGGAAGTAATATACTTACGTACTTAACTGGTTTTATTGCGGTTATAACCACGTCTGTCTCTTCCGGGACAATGTAAATCTCGCCGCCGGAGACCTCCGCGGGTGGTTCGGTCCCGATACGCAACGAGCCCTTGAAAATTAAAATGATGTTATCATATGGGGCTTTCATTTCGCTGATTTCTTCGTCCTCGTCCAAAAAATAAACGTAGATCTCGGCTGCCGGCGAGCAAAGCACGCCGTAACTTATGGTCTGGCCTCTCCCTTCCGAGACCAATTCATCCAGTCTGAACTTCTTGGAGTCTTCGAGCTTCCGGAAAACCGACATGTACATATTATCGTTTTGGAGACCAATAAGTTTCGCACGCGACCATTCACATGATAACCTGTCGAGTCATGTGAAAATATTAACAGTGAAGCTTCGAGAAAAACAAATGTTTGGTCGCTTATTTTCACATTCGATCATATTGATGAATTTTACTACACGGTTTTTGACGTAATATCGATTTATTAACAAAGCTTCAGCCTCGAATATTTGTACAAAGGTAAAATATGCGCAAAACGATACCGATCCATGGACAATATGCTGATAATATTTGATTCAGAAGATGCCCGTAAGAATCACCAGTCAGATTATAAGAGGTTCAAACACTCCATGGACATCCTGACAAAGAAGGGAATCGAGATTGGGTATGTAGACTGCAGGTCTTCGTACGACATTACGGGGGATGGAGAGGCGAAAGAGATTGTGGAGACCGAAGGATTCGCATCCCTGCCGATCGCCGAGTACAACGGCGTGGCCATAGCCGCAGGCGAATATGTTTCGGATCAGGACCTGGCCGATTTTCTTAATGTTCCCGACGGAGTCCTGAGCGTGAACAGCACCAAGCCCCCGACGCTCAACGAGCTTGGTCCGTCGTGCTCGTGTGGTTCCGGAGGTAAAGTTCCGAAGTGATCAGAGGACCTTCCAGGACCCGGCCCGGCGGCTTCCGACTCTTACAAGCGAACCATCGGATTTGAGGTCTGAAATATAACGTTCGATTTGCCGCCTGCTAAGCCCCATCTTCTCGGTCAGACCGCCTACGGTTACGTTGCCGTCCGATATCATCTCTTTCAGTATCCTTTCAGCGACAGGGCTCCTCTCCACCCTCGGGAGGCCTGCCCGCTTCACTGTGACTGTTACTATGCCAGATAAATGATTTTCATCGATGGAAATCTCATATCCTGCCATATTTACTGATGCTATGGCAGGTCCTAGCCCCCGGCACCGTGACATCATTCCCAGGATTTTTGCAATCACGGGGTTCCTGCGGTCTTTGGCGCCTTTGACGGATAATTCCTGTCCTGCACGGAAAAGCCCAGCGTTAGATATCGTGATATTTTCTTCCGAACATTCCACAGCTATGCCTTCACCGAAATTGTAATCAGCATGTGCCAGTGCGTTGATTATCAACTCGTTAACGGGACAGCA
>WOYN01000125.1 GCA_011620825.1 Candidatus Methanomethylophilaceae archaeon
CAGATGCATAGATCACTATGGGACAGATGAACCACAGCCCGAACGCCAACGTCGCCTTCTTCTCGTCATGGCCGAGCTTTTTCACCATCTGGTAGATCAGATAGCCGCATATGATGTCCACCAACGTCAAAAACGACTTGACCAGTATGCTGAACTCCGGAGATACGACCATCTTACCGTAGTACTCCCATTCCGCACCCATCACCGGGAGCAACGGGTCCGCGATGGTTCCGTAGGAGCCTATGCCGAACAGAAAATTAGCCAAGAGGCCGATGAAACCCAGGATGTATCCCCATACCGGAGTGTAATAGTAGCCCGAGATGCCGTAGAGCCCGTACCCGGACTGGGCGTGCTGGACGGTGGTCGCCCAGAATCCGATATCGTAGTTGTACGTGGCCAACGGGATAAGCACGGCCCTTACGATTATCCCTGCTATCGCAAGAAGCACTACGGGTCTCTTGAAGAATAGTCTCAGGACCTGCGCTGAGGGGCTCGGCCCGGCACAATCTCCCATGACGGCTCGAACAACTTCTGCGTATATCAGCGTTCGGACAAGGATTATAACATCCGATAACATTGGTCGCCCCCATGCGTATAGCCATGTTGACCGACAGCTACTACCCCACACGGGACGGGGTGGTCACTTCGATAACCACGATACGCAAATCACTGGAGGATCTGGGACATGAGGTCTGGGTCGTCGCCCCGGACCCGGGAGAGGACGATAGGGTAAAGGACGACCATGTCCTATGGCTCAGGTCCGTCAGCTTCAAGATGTACAAGGGATACTTCATCCCGGTGCTGCCTTCGGCGGACTATTCCCGGATGCACGGCCTCGACCTTGACGTCATCCACGTACACGGTGTCGCCACAATGGCCGTGAGAGGGCTCGTACTGGCACATTACTTGAAAATACCTGTGGTCATGACGTTCCACACCATGGTCGACGATGTGGTGCAGCAATACTCTCCGATAAATCTACCCGAGGAAAAGCTCAGAGGGATGGTGTGGCTGTACCTGAAGAACGCCATGAAGAGGATGGACGCCGTCATCGCTCCGACGGAGGCGATAGGAAAGGAGCTCACGGGACATTCCCGGAAAATCAGGCTCCTCCGCATAATACCTACGGGCGTGAACACATCCGTATTCCGCCCCGGGCTGGATGGCGGAAGTTTCACCGAGAAGTATGGACTGGACGATAGCAGGAAGGTCCTGTTCGTGGGCCGTATTTCTTTCGAGAAAGAGATCGATATGGCGATACGTGCCATGAGGAATGTGGAAGGGGCGTCCCTCATCATCGCGGGAGCGGGACCCCAGAAGGAAGAGCTGGAAGGCCTTGTCGGGGAGCTTGGAATGGAAAATAAAGTAAAATTCCTGGGATTCGTCCCCGATGCGGACCTGCCGTACGCCTACGCGGCGGCGGACGCGGCTGTATCCTGCTCCAGGTTCGAGACCCAAGGGCTGTCGGTCCTTGAGGCGATGGCCTCCGGACTGCCGTGCGCATGCCGCAATGCCAGGGCGTTCACCAGCATAATCAGGGACGGTGAGAACGGGTTCCTGTTCGATGGGGAGGAAGAATGCGCGGCCGCCATTGAAAAGGCCCTGAATGCAAGTGATGAGGTCAGAAAAGCCTCGCTCGAGACCGCCAGAGACTGCTCGGCGGAAGTTTCGGTAGAAAAGACCGTGGACCTCTACAAAGAGGTCATCGCAGCCAAAAAGAAGAGGTTGGAGGGGAAAGGATGTTCAGTATAAGCGAGTGGATGCTCGGTGTTTTCGGCCCGTACGGTACGGCCGGAGTTATACTGTTTGTCGCGCTGATATTCTTCATCGACGCGGTGTTTTTCCCGACGCTTCCCGAATTGTTTTTCGTGATCGGCTTCATGTATATGCCAGAAAGCATAACCTTCGGCATCGCGCTCCTTGTGGCCGCTTCCATCGGCGAGGTCCTTGGGATAACATTGCTTTATCTGATAGTCGACCGCATCCGGATGCCCGAGAGAATAAAAAAAGTGGCCCGCAAGTATATCGGGTTCCTGATGGTAAGCGACGAGCGGATCTTTCTGGTCAACCGTTTCGCCCCTATGGTGCCGTTCGCGGGAGCTTTCATCTCAATGGTCAACGGCTGGCAATTCAGAAAATGCATGTTCTACATCGTGCTGGGATGCTATTTGAAATTCGGAGTGATACTGC
The DNA here is from genome assembly GCA_011620825.1 of Candidatus Methanomethylophilaceae archaeon. GTDB lineage: Archaea > Thermoplasmatota > Thermoplasmata > Methanomassiliicoccales > Methanomethylophilaceae > VadinCA11. Next base: position 2,191 of record WOYN01000125.1, read on the forward strand.
TGTTCAGCAGGTTCTTCTACGTGTTCTTCAGCTCCGATATGGCCCAGACCTTCACGATAACAATGGTGTTCATGATCATAGCGATAAGTTTCGCGGCATCTCTGATCAAAAAGAAAAAGGAGGGGATAGAGACATGAAGTTCGTGGACGTCAACCCGTTTTTCTACCCGTACAGAGGTGGCATAGAGCACAGAATGCATGATACGTCAAGACTGCTGGCACAAAGAGGGCACGACGTGACGGTACTGACGAGCAGGCTGCCTGGCACCGCTGAAGAGGAAATGACGGAAGACGGCTACCGCATCGTTCGTCTGAAGTCCAAATTCATAGATGTATACAATCCCCCGGTCGTTTCTTCCAAAGGCGTCCTGGAATCGTTGAAATCGATGGACCCGGATGTTGTGAATTACAACTATCGCTGGGCGCATTCGTACAACAAGGACCTGAAACAGTACGACGGAAAGAAGATTTTCACGTATCACAACGTGTGGGGCGAGGGCATAGGATGGCAGTCCAAGCTCTCGGAGTTCAACGATGACAGGTTCAGAGGAACGTTGGAGACTTTCGACCACATAATCTGCGTCAGCGACTATGTTAAAAAAGACCTGATATCCAGAGGCATACCTGACGGTAAGATGACTGTCATCCCTTCCTGCCTGAGCTCGTTCCCGGAGAAGTCCTTCAAGGAGGGGGACTTCATCCTCTCCCTGGGACGCCTGGTGAGGACCAAAGGGCTCGAATATCTGGTGGAGGCCATGAAGAACGTGGACTGCAAGCTCGTCATATGCGGTAAAGGTCCGGAGGAATCCAGGTTGAAGAAGCAGATCGGGAAACTGGGCCTGGACGACAGGATCGAGATGAAAGGATATGTCAGCGAGGAGGAAAAGGCCGAGCTCATGGGGTCCTGCAAATTCTTTGTAATGCCGTCGTTATTTGAATCGCTGGGTCTTGCCTCGATAGAGCTGATGTCATACGGGAGGCCTATCGTTTGCACCGACGTGAACGGCCTTCCGGAAACTGTCGGGGCCGCCGGATACGCCGTTCCGCCAAAAGACCCTGCGGCCCTTGCGGGTGCGATGAACTCGCTTCTGTCCGATGAAAACAAGAGAAGGGAAATGGGGTCTTTGGCCAGGTCCCGTGCCGGGATATACGATTGGAACAACCACATCGGGCGGCTGGAAGAAGTCCTGGACGCCGTAGCGCAGGGAAGAGACGTTTCCTGAAAATAAGGGCACGACCCGCCGACAGGCGGGTAAATTGTTTTCAGTTGACGTAGTCCAGCCATTCCTCGTATTTGAGGTCCTTGCCGGTAACTATCTCGTGGAACTTCTTGCCGATCTTCCTTGAGGTCTCTCCGACCCTTCCCGTACCGATGGGCCTGGCGTCTATAACCGTGACGGGTGCGACCTCCGCCGCCGTTCCCGTCATCCAGACCTCGTCCGCGGTTATCATCTGGGTCCTTGAGATCTCTGTCTCTTCGACCGTGTACCCCATGTCGCGGGCGACCTGTATGACCGAGTTTCTGGTTATGCCTTCCAAGATGCATTCCGATGACTGCGGGGTCATGATCTTGCCGTCTTTATAGATGAAGATGTTCTCGCCCGTGCATTCTGCGACATGTCCGACCGAGTTCAACATGACCGCCTCGTCGGCGCCCTGGCGTATGGCCTCCCTTTTGGCCAGGCAGGACGTGACGTACGCGCCGTTGACCTTGGCTCCGGCCGGCCCGCATAGGTTGTCGGGCCTTTGCCATGACGACGTTATGAGCTTCATCCCGTTGTCGCTCTCTCCGAGATAGTTGCCCATGTAGATCGCTGTTATCGACATGCTTGTGGGGACTCCGACCGGGTTCAGGCCGACCTCTTCGCCGCTCAGGAAAACGCAGGGCTTGACATAATCGACCTTTCCGTTCCTCCTGACGGTCTCGAGTATGGCATCGTAGATCTCCCTCTCACCGTAGGCCTTACCGCCGAACTCCATTTCGAAGCCCATGACCTTGCATCCGCCGACCATCCTTCGGACGTGGTCCTTAAGCCTGAAGACCGATTTTCCCTTCGGCGTTTCGTAGACGCGTATGCCTTCGAATACGCCTGTCCCGTAGTTCATGGCGTGAGACATGACGTGAATCCTCGCGTCCCCCCAATCGACCATCCTTCCGTTGAACCAGATTTGTTTGCTCTTTTCCATCTAGATCCTTCCGTTGAGAGTAATTATAGGGCATTCAGCGCGGAAACGTACTTGTCCGGAGCGCTCATCTCTATTATCTCGTCGACCTGGTCTGAG
>WOYN01000013.1 GCA_011620825.1 Candidatus Methanomethylophilaceae archaeon
TCATCCTCCAGCCCCTCTCTCAGGAACGTGCGCAGAACTTTGGCGACCGCTTCGACGGAATTTTCGACGTTCTCGGCCGTAGAAGACATGTAAATGCCCATGTAGGATGCATCGGTGCTCTGGGCGACGGTCGAGAAAACAGAATAAACAAGGGCGTTCCTCTCCCTGACCTCCTGGAAGAGCCTTGACGATGTGCCTGCACCGAGAATGGACGACAACATCCTGAACGGATAGCGTAAATCGTCGTCAGGGGACCTGCACGACGGGAATCCGAGCGCCACCTGATAGTGGTCGGCCCTGTTGGACACGAACCTGTACTTCGATTTCGGAATCGGCGGCGGCGTGCGCTTAGGAGCGGTAGCGGCCTCCAGACCATCGAACTTTTCGGACGCCCATCCGACCGATTCATCCTCGCTGACGTTGCCTACCGCGAATACTGCGAGATTCGGCTTGCCGTATCTGTCCTCATAGTAAGTGCGGAGGTCTTCGGAAGTCAGCTTCTCGACGATCTTCTCTTTGCCTCCCTCCCCCTGCGAGAGCTTATGCCCTTTCCATACCGTCTCGTCGAACAAATCGAATATGTACGACCCCGGATCGTTCTTCACCATGCTGAGCTCCTGTAAAACGATCTTTTTCTCCAGTTCGGTATCTTCGTGCCCGATCAGCGGATTCGCGACTATGTCGGATACCATTTCCCTGGCCACATCTGCGGTCTCGCTTATGGTGAGACCGAAGAAACCTGTGACCTCCTTACCTGTGAACGCGTTGAGCATGCCTCCCGCGCCCTCCATCTCCTTGGCCATCTGATAGGACGAACGGGTCCCGGTGCTCCTGAAGACCACGTGCTCTAAGAGATGCGATATGCCCATAACGTTCTTGTCCTCGTCCCTGGACCCCGTCCTGACGGCTACCAGATAACCCGCGCTGCGGCATCCCGGTATACTATCGGTTATCACCGGGACTCCGGCATCCGTCTTCGATTCAGATATTCCTTTCATTACCCCCGTAACCGTGGAACAGATTAATAGAATAGCGCCAATTACATGTCATGTCCGATTTTAAGATGTTCAGGTACGACGACGGCAGGCTCAACGACGCCATAGCGATCGTCGGTTTTCCCACGGTCGGCCTGGTCGGCTCGATCGTGACCAGCTATATAGTAAGAGAGCTGAAGATGCCTATACTCAAGGGGATGTCGTCGGATGACATCAGCCCCTACTGCATCCTCATCGACGGCGAGCCGTACCCTCCGATCCGCGTGCACGGACTCTGCAGAAAGGAAGACGGCAAAGACTGCAGCGACCTGATGGTCGTGACCTCGGAGATCGCCCCTAACATTACCCAGTGCTATACACTGACCAACGAGCTTCTGAACATGTTCAGGGACTATGGGGTGAAGAAAGTGATATGCCTCGAGGGCATACCCCGCTACTGCAAGGACGACGTGATGTACGCATGCGGGAGCACCCCCGAGGCCAGAACGATGATCAAATCGTTCGGAGTGGAAGCCTTGGAAACGGGCATGATCAAAGGGCTCACCGGTATAATGCTCTTCGAAGGGAAAGAACGCGACATGGACATCGTAACGCTGCTGTGCCCCGCAGACCCCAAGCTTCCCGACCCCCGGGCTGCCGCCGGCGTGCTGGACGAGCTTGCAAAGGTCATCCCCGAGCTGAAAGATATGGATACGTCTCCCCTTGTGCAGGAAGCAGAGGAACTGGACAGAAGGATACGCGCCCAGAGCGAGTCAGACGCCCCCCCGGCCCTCCCCCGGGACCAACATATCTACGGATAACCGTTATATCCGAATTCCCTCTTGTGCAGAATATGTATCTGATACCGTCAGAATTCTTTGTGACCTCGAGCTCGGCCGTCAGCTCCGTTTCGGCGCTGAATGCATTCGACCGCGCGCTGATCACTGCGGGCATCGGAGAGCAGAACCTCGTTTCCGTTTCTTCGGTCATACCCATCGGTTCGGTGCTGACAGAGAGAAAGGAAATGCCCATGGGGGCAGTGACACACTGCGTTCTGGCACAGATGAGGGGATCGGAAGGCGAGACGATCTCGGCGGGAATTGCCTACGCTTTGCGACTGGACGGTATGGGTGGATATGTCGCAGAAGGACACCTCCACGGGTCCGAGGATTCTCTGAGGGAAGACCTCAGGTGGAAAATAAAGGAGATGGGGCGCATCAGAGAGGTCGGGCTGGGGGGGATCGCATTCGCGACCCAGGAGCTTAAGATCCCGACAGACAACTATGGATGCTGCATCGCGGCACTTGTGTTCACGGAGTACAGATGAAAAAATACGCAGTGACCCCGTGCTCCTGCGGAAACCTCAGAGTGATAGACCTTTCTTCCGAGACCTCCGATTGCCCTTATTGCGGAAAATCCATTAATAACGAAAGTGCCAGGGTACTTTATAGCGACGCGGACCCAAAAGCCGCGAGAGACGCTCTGGCCCGCCTCACTGGGTTCGAGGCCCCTCCCCAAGACCCGGAGGCCAGGAAGCGCATCGAAGAGGCCGACCCCCTCTCTACACTGGAGTACAGGTACGAAGGATGTTCTGACGCAGAGCAGAAAATGGAACTGCTGGCACAAGGGCTTACAAAGATATATGGGACATTCACCATAGATGATGTGCGTAAGGTCGAGGGGCGCGACCCCGAGAAGGTCTTGAAAGGCATGATCGAGCTTTGCATTGTTTTCGAGGCCGAGCCCGGAAGATACAAAACATGATCATTTGGGTATGTCGTCCCTCTTTTTACCTTCCTGCCTGAGCACTTCGCGCACTACGTTGGGCAGGCTGACGAACGCGGTCTTGTAGAAATAGACGACCGCTATGATAAGGCTCATTGCAAGTGCCAGATATGCTCCGAATCCCTCAGAGTACATGAACCAGGGCACGAGCACCAGTTGGAAGACCATGTTCACCAGCACCGCCTGGGCCGTGAATTCAGCTATCCTTGTCTTGGCCACGGCCTCGCCGACCGTCAGACCCGCAGCCCCGAGGACCATCGTCTTAGACACCGCCATTATCACCAGTATCACAATGCCCTGGGCATCGATCGAGCCTGCCAGCTCCAGCAGATAATAGGTCATGCCCATCGACATGGTTGCCCCGAGACCAAGCCCCAGTCCGTACCCGTAGAACACGGTATCCGACTTGCGATGGAATCTTTTTAGATTGAGAACCACCAAAAGTATCAGACATTCCAGGAGCGAGAACATTATCGCATTGATCATCACGTTACCCCAGAAATATGTATAGACCGAGAACAGAACGGTTCCTGCTATGAGGCCCACCACGAAAAGCTTGAAGAACGTGGGGTCGCTGAAAAAAGGATTTTTGACCGCTGGGTATGTGTACTTTCTGAGTACCGCGTACATCATTATCATGGCAGGTGCTACGCCAATCACTGCCGCCAGCCCGAAGGTCAGCTCCATGCCACGACTATATAATCGTCACTTATAACCCTTAGCACGTTCGAGCATGCGGGAACCCAGCTTCTTCTGGACCTCCTCTTTTCCCACCAAACGGTCGTAGTAATGGATGACCATACAGGAACTCTCGCAGGAACCGCACGAAATACACTTGTTGGGGTCTACGCGCATTCCGCCGGCGATGGTGATGGCCTTTCTGTGGCAACTCTTGGCGCATATTCCGCAGGATGTGCACATCATCGCCCTGATCATCGCTTTTACGGTTTCTTCAAAGAGATATTCGGTATTCTTCTGTGTCATGGCTGTTACGGAGACCTGTCCGCCGCCGAAGACCTTCGCCGTCCCCTTCTGGGCCCTTACTACGGCGATCTCGAACTCCGGCGAGTACTTCACATCGCCCACTGTCCGCAGGGCGTCCGCAACGTAAGAGAAGTCGCGGTTTCTGGGAAGCGTCACCACCGCTTCGGTTGAAAAACCTCCCGCCTCGCATACCGACGCGCCCCTTAGCATCTTCATCGATATGCCCGATGTCGACCCGGGTTTCAGTCGGAGGTTCAGCTGGTCCGCCAGAAGTACCATCTTGGGGGGAAGGGATTTCCATCTCCAGAATCCCATGTCCACATACTCGGGGGGAAGTCCGCGTTCTTTCGCGTACTTATGAAGGAAGTCCTCCCATTCCTCATACATATCGGTATGTATCCTGCCTGTGTTCCTCCATTCGCTGGATAGGCATGAGGCGCATAGATAGCACCCTATCCTCTCGAAATCTCTGGTATACAAAGGATTGAACTTAAGGCCCTCGCCCCATATGTGGCACCATACCTCCGCCGAACGCCATGAACGTATGGGGTTGATGTTCGTCTGGTTGGGGACGAACGGGTTCTTTGTGATGAGGGTCGTACGTGAACGGGAGAATGACTCCAGGGCCCTGTTCCCCTCTACCGTCAAGGTCCCCTCGGGAAAATCTCTCTCGATCAATTCCGTTATCGGGCCGAGCTTGCACACCTTGCAGCACCATCT
>WOYN01000033.1 GCA_011620825.1 Candidatus Methanomethylophilaceae archaeon
GCCAGAGCAGTGAAGTTGCTCAGTAATTCATCATCGGGGACTTCATGAACTCGCGCATAAGCGTCGTTGCATAGTTCCCCTTGGGGAGCGAGAACTCCGCATCGTAATAGTCCCGGCCCATGGAATATCCTATGTCTTCGATGGGACACAGTATCTCGCGCCTGCTGCCTCTGGAACTGCATCTGGGAAGTCCTGGTATTATGAAATCCGAAGCCTTCAGCCCTTCTTCCTCCAAGACGGAAGATTCGATCTCCCCCATCTCTCCGTCCTGCGTAACGCTGTCGCTTCCGAACAATGTTATCGAAATGAAGGCCCGCCCGGACCTCACTTGTGCAGCCACAAGGTCTAGGTTTTTCGGTGTGGCACATACAGGATGATCATGATCCGGCGTACCGTCCGCCGAAATAGGGATGACCACATCGCCGGTAACCGGCAGGTTGAGAGGCAATCCCTTTCCCATTCTTTTGCTGAGCATCATGTTGAAAAGATATGACTGATAAGCATGGACAAGCATCATCTGCAGGTTGTTCGGCAGAATCCCGATTGCACCAACCCAGTCGCCAGGCGCTTCAATCAGGTGTCCGACAATGGACTTCTCGAACCCCATGGATTCGGGCATCATCTGTATCAGAGAGTTCCAGTCATCACGATGTGCCAGCTCCCCCCTCGCAAGTGAAACTTCCTCGTTCTCGAACTCAGAAGGCGCTGCTAGATACGTTCTCACTGCGCCCTCGATGTTGCCGCGAACAAGCTGTTCTCCCACAAGGTGGGTGACAGGTCGGACGACCCCGAATCGCTGAACCCCGAAATAATTGGGAAAACCTCCGGCCGAGCGGATGTCTGATATCACGCTGTCCAATGTGTCAGGTACATCTTTTATCGGCATCTCGGAATCCTTGACCCTTATCGAAAAACGGTTTCCGACAAGGTCGCCGATCTTCATAGGACGTTTGGACCTGTACATATCTGATATTTCAAGGTCTTTCAGACCAATAGTCTCCAGCTTATCGGGTGAACATTCGAAGGACATGAGCTGCGATGTGATGGCACGTTTGTCCTTAGTTCCCGCGAAACATATTTTCTCGCGTGAAATACCAAGGCTTCTCGACAGGAGGCGGACCATGCGGTTGGTCTCCCAATTCGTGCTTGTGACCTTTGCTATGGTAAATTTTCCATCTGGGTCTTCCGGTGGACCCTGAGATATCTCCGTTACACGGAAATCTTCAGGGAGGACCTTGATGCGACCTCCTGTTCCCTCGGCGCCGCTAAGATAGTAGAGCATACCGATCTTTGTCTCGTCGGTATTGCAGGGCCTGTAGCTCATTTTAAGAGACAATCTCCGAGAAGTATCCGGCGACATCGTCCGCCGCCTTCTTCACGGCCGTCAGAGCATCGCCCTTTCCGACCTGTACAAAAAGCTTTGCGTCATCTAAGTCCGGGTGTTGCTCCTCATACCTTACGATGAGAACATCCTTGTTGTCGTACAGGGCATCTATGAGAGGCTGTAAAAGTGTCATGTCCGCTTCTTTGAGCCCGAGAGTGACTGAATCGTCGGTCTTCTCGGCAACATAGGTCTTCATGCGCTCCCCAACCCCCACTCATATCTTAAACTTTGTGTGCCCGAAATGCGATTAAATCAATCCGTTCGAATCATGTTCTTGCAGAGCATATATGTCCGCGAGCTCTGAATAGGTCGTGCATTCGGTCGGGTCCTTGTCGTCACGCACTCTTCCCGTGAAACGGGGGAACCTTATACCCAGTCCTGAATCGTCTTTGGTGTACCCTGCGGCCGCCGTGTGTATGGGGCTGATACTTATCTCTGCGCCGGTGACCTCAAGGACGATGTACGGGTCGAACCAGACGTCCGGAATCATTTGTGCGTCCACAGACGGGGGCTTATCCTGGCTGATGTAAGGTTCCAGCATCTCGGGCAGCTTCTCCAGGAACTCGTCGTCGAACCCCGTGCCAAGTTTGCAGGCTGTGCCGAACCGGTCGGCGTCCTGGTCGTAGGCGGCCATGAGCAGCGCCCCGTACTTCCCCGCCCGCTTTCCCATCCCATAGAACGCACCCACCACAGCAAGATCGAAGGAGTCTACCAAGGCCTGCTGGTAATCTTTCTTGTATTTTATCCAAAGGAATCCCCTGGACCCGGCCCTGTAAATGGAATCTTTGGAGATGGATTTGGCCATGATTCCTTCGCATCTTGCTGCAATGGCCTCATCAAAGAATTTCTGCCCTTCCTCGGGGGAAGATATGATCTTCATCGCGGTCATCCGGATGTTATCGGAAATTTTGAAATTCGATTCGATGGACGAGCGCCTATCGAGGTACGGTTCGGATGTCATGTCCCTTCCGTCGGCATAGAGCATGTCGAACATGAACATACGGACCGGGTAATCCTTTATGGCATCGGAAATGCCGTGTTTCTTCCTGCGGTGGGTGACCTCCTGGAACGGTAGCATATTCCCTGTTTCGGTGTCGACGGCGACGCATTCCCCCTCGACTATCGCCTCGTCGATGTTGCAGTGCTCTCTCAGAGAAAGCGCGACGTCTGGGAAGTTAGGCGTAAGGTCCTCCAATCTTCTGGAGTACAGCTTTACCGAATCCTTTTTTATGTGCGCTTGCACCCTGATGCCGTCGTACTTGTATTCCATTGCGCATTTTCCGCCGAGCCTTTCAACCACCTCGGGGATGGAGCGCAATCTCTCCGCAAGCATGACCTTCAAAGGGTTTCCTACTCTTACTTTGATTTTTCTTATTGCATCTATTCCGCCTTCATCTATGGTCTTGGCGATAAGACCCAGATCGCAAGTTATGTTGAATGCCCTCTCTATTTCGGGCCTATCGTCCCTGCTGGCGAACGCTTCAGCCAAAGCATCCAGGACCGTCATGGTCCCCGCGCCGACCCTCATCCTGCCGGTTACGATCCTGCAAAGATATCTGGCCTCTATCGGATTGGAATCATGAAGCATATTGGACAGGATTTTTGTTTTCCTATCCTGGGAATCCTTCCCTTCTGCGTTCTCTATCGTAATCAGACTTTTGACGACCCTGTCCAGGGTGAGTGGGTCGGAGAACAGGGTCATCTGTTTCTTATCATTCACCAGTTTCTCGGCCGCCGTACCGGGGTCTCCCTCTTTGACGACCACATCGAAAACCTTCGATTCTCTCATTCCGACGGTCGCTGCAATCGCTTTGATGACCAGTTTATCGGACATGCCCAGCACCATCGGGTAGAAGTCGGGGTGCAACCTCCCTTGGGAGAGATATACCACATATGGGATATCATCGGAATTGACATTCTTCAGGAAACCGGCCAGTATCGACGTCATTTCAAGACGGCTCGGTTCGGCCTCTATGCGGTCGAATATTTCGGCGAGCTCCGAGAAAAGCATATCACCTTCATAACGGAGAAACTATTAATCGTTTTCAAAAATCGACAAGACGGGTCTGCCTTCGATCATCATTCGGAGGCGTGTGTTCCTTAAGTGTCCTGCTGAGCCCCTCGAGCCGGGTACGCATGAGCTCCTCTTTCTTTTTGCTCGATCTCTCGAAAACCTCGTCGGCGGTTCCGCGTGCAACCAGAACGTATACTTCTCCGTCGCCGCTCCTTCCCGTGCGCCCCCTCCGTTGGATCGTCCGTATTTCGGAAGGCACGGGCTCGTAGAATATCACCGCGTTGGTGCTTGCCACGTCCAGGCCCTCTTCGCCTACGGATGTGGACACCACTACATTGAAAATCCCCGAGTGAAAGTCGCTTAGCACATTCATCTGCTCCTTCTGTTTTAAACCGCCCCGTGATTGTCCGATGAGCTTACCAACCCTCGCCCCAGGAATAGTCGAAAGTTTTTCGATGAGCATGTCGCAGGTGTCGCGATACTGGGAGAAAACAATGATCTTCGATTCCTTGGAAGAATTAAGCACCTGGCTAACTATGCTCATGACCCTTGAGATCTTCGGGTGCTCGACAGTCGAAGTTGCAACGATATGTGCCATGTCCTTGAACTCCTCAAGATCCATCAGTTCCTTGGTTCCTTTGCTGGCACTTGCTTTTTTTGCTTCGTTTTCTATCTTAAGCAGATATGCACGCAACGCGCTCATGCCCTGGGTCTCGGCAAGGCTTACGGCATGGAGAAGCTTGAGGCATATCGCCTGTACGGTCAGCCCTCTGAATACGACCGCTGTCTTCTCCCCGCGTGCGAGCCTCCTCTGCAGGGTCTCGCCCACGACCAGGAGATGTTTGGTGGAAGGGGGCCAGTTCGGATCGAAAAGACCGAGTTGTGTAAGTTCGATTATGTAATGGTCCAGCATGCGCTGCAGAAGCGATATGATGCTGACAAGGTCCTTCGGCATGCTGACCTCTATTCTTTTCACATAGGTGTCGAAAACGTAAGGCGAAACATCGGGGTCCTCATCGCTACGGATATCGATACGGGTAAATGCCAGATTCCTGCAGA
>WOYN01000081.1 GCA_011620825.1 Candidatus Methanomethylophilaceae archaeon
GTCCAAGATACACGACAATATCAACGTGAAGCTGCCGATGTGCATCGACTCGATGAAGGCCACGAAAGTTCTCTCTTCCGAGGGCATCGATGTCAATATGACACTGATATTCTCGCCCCAGCAGGCGCTCATGGCGGCGAAGGCCGGAGCGAAATACGTCTCTCCGTTCATAGGCCGTCTCGACGACATAGGGATGTACGGTATCGATCTGCTCGACCAGATCTGCGGTGTGCTCGGTAACTATGACTACGGGACGGAAGTGATCGCGGCCAGCATAAGGAGCCCGGTTCACGTTCTGGATGCGGCCCTTGCGGGATGCGACATAGCCACAATCCCATACGATATTCTTCTGAAGATGGTCTCTCACCCGAAGACGGACGAAGGCATCGCCAAGTTCGTCTCTGACTACGAGAAGACAAAGAAGAAGTGACCATGCACGAAGCCGTCGTCATCGGCGGCGGACCGGCAGGCAGCAGGGCGGCGGAGTTGCTGGCCAGGGACCGCGACGTATTGGTTCTCGAGGAGCACCGCGAATCGGGCACCCCAGTGGAATGTGCGGGGCTGGTCACCGACGACGTCATAGGTCTTTCTGGCGTCCGCCCCGAAATTCTGAACGTGCTATACGGGGCGAACGTATTTTTTCCGGGAGGAGGCAGGATATCCGTAAGGTCCGGATGGCCCAAGGCGAATTTGATAGATCGGGCGGATATGGACCGCAAAATGGCATGGAAGGCGACAGATTCCGGCGCCGAATACAGGTATAACGAACGGTATATCAGTCATAAGGTCGCTGACCGCGTCACGGTCGAATCTACAAACGGCGCCATCGAGTGTTCTCTTATCATAGGCGCGGACGGGCACTCTTCCAAGGTGGCGATGTCCCTTGGAACCGACAATGGACCAAGGGAGTATGTTCGCGGATTCCAGATGGACGTACGCAGGACATATGAAGAGCAGGACATGATAAACATCAGGCTGGGGTCGGAAGTGGCCCCAGGATTCTTCTCATGGGAGATCCCCTTCGGCGAATACGTCCGCGTAGGGCTATGCGCATCTTGGTCTGCCGGACCCCCTGTTGGATACATGAGGGCGTTGCTGAAGGCATCCGGTCTCGAAGATGCAAAAGTCATAAAGAAATATTCGGGAAAAATCCCTCTGGGAGGACGGCCGAAGACATATGGCGAGCGCCTCATGCTCATAGGAGACGCCGCCGGACAGGTCAAACCGATATCCGGAGGAGGCCTATATCCCGCATTCAGGTCCGCAGACGCGCTCAAGGAGACGGCCGACGTATCGTTCGGATCGGGCGACTTTTCAACAAAGGCCATGTCTTCCTACGAAAAAAGGTGGAAGGCGGCAGTAGGCGGAGAGATGCGCAACGGATACAGGCTTAGGAAAGCATATCTCAAATTCGATGATGAAGATTTTGACAGGGCCTGCCGTGTCGCATCCCGCGAATCCGTACGGAGCGTTCTTGATGAAATAAGTTTGGACAGACCCAGCTCTGTAGTTTCGCAAATGAGGATCAGGGATATGGCCAGGTTCCTGCCGGTGGTTCTGAGGGCTATATTATGAAAAAGGTTACTGCGGCCATGGTTCCACAGGACATAGCTTCAGAAGCAATCCCTGAGCTAATATCGGAAGGAATAGCCGACAGGACCGCAAAGATATCAAAGGAAGGAAAATTCAAGCTTGTTCCCATATCTCAGGAAAGGATCGCAGACGCAAAGGCAAGGTTCGAACTATGCGAAACAATGGCACACTCTATAGAAAGAATGACGCCTCAGGAAAGGATATCTGATATGCTGGCACATTTTCCTGAGGAGATCAGGGCAGTCCTGCCGATGAAATGGGAGTTCGTAGGCGATGTGGCGATAATAAAGCTCCCCGATATCTGCATAGGCTACGGAGAGGAGATAGGCAAGGCATACGCGGACGTCCTCGGAGTGAAGACAGTGTGCGCCGATATTTCGGGCATATCAGGAGAATTCAGAAGACCCAGCATCCAAACAATTTATGGTACTCTTACCGAGTCTGTAAGGCTGGAGAACGGCGTATTGTACGACTTTGATGTTACACGCGTGATGTTCGCGTCCGGGAACACCGACGAAAGGATGAGGATGCGCGGAACAGACTGTACAGGCGAAACGGTAGTCGACATGTTCGCAGTCATAGGATACTTCACTCTGCCGATAGCCAAATTCTCAGGTGCCAGGAGGGTGTTCGCATGCGAGAAGAATCCCGAATCCTACTGGTTCCTGCTGAAGAACATCAAGCTCAACGGGGTCGTAGGCAAGGTGATCCCCATGCTGGGCGATAACCGACGCATTCCGGGCGAGAGGTTCGCCGATAGGATAATCATGGGATACGTACAGACGACCTCCGAGTTCCTTCCGAAGGCCATGTCGATGATACGCCCAGGCGGAACAATACACTATCATGACACGTTCCCTACGGGCGAACAAGAGCACCGCATCACCAGGATCTTTTCTGAAGTATGCAATGATTTTGAGATACTGGGTATACGGGAGGTCAAATCCTTTGCACCATCCGTATCCCACTATGTCGCGGACGTCAGGATATCAGACAGATTCGCCTGAACTGCAGGCGGTCAGCATAGTATTCATGCTGCTGGCATATTTCGAAGGGTCCGACTCTATGAGCGCCTTTGCGAACGGCACCAGATATTCCATGTACTCTGTCTCGTCTTTGGAAAGCTTGAACGGATACTTCTCCGACCTGTCGCACGCGGCCAGGAACGACGCGGATATGGAGCGGAACTTGCTGTCCTTCGCGAAACTGCGGTCGAGGGAATTCAATACCATCTTCGCACCCCCGGCCTTGGCCGATTTGGCAAGTTTGTCGCACATCTTGGTTATCGGGCCCGGCTTCTGGAAGACCGGAAGCGATTCCATCACATCGGCCAGTGCGAACTTTTTCCTGGCCTCGGCCAGTGTATCCGCCGGGACACATTTGGAGACATCTCCCATGGAATCCGCAGTGTCTTTGGAGGTCGAAAGCTCGATGATCTTTTTGTAATTCGATTCCCAGACCGCTGAAAGGGCCTCGTTCACCCTTTCAGTCCTTATTACAACCGGAGTGGGAAATTTCTCGAGGAAAAGTCTGAGCGAATCCCGGTCCTCGTCGGAACCCCTTAAAGAGGACAGGAAAGCGCCGAGGTCGGAACCGTAGTTCTTTTTTCCTACGACGTAAGTCGCGGTGCTGCCGCTCTTGAGGCTGTCCATTCCCGTTCTCATCACAGATGAGATCAGGCCCTTGTCGGTGATCCCGCCCCCCGCATATTTTTTCAGGACGTCGCCTTCGATCTTCACCCTTCCGTCGTCTCCCTCCTTGCGGTATTTGTGGATCACGGAAACTTCAATGTCGCCGAGGGGATCGATCGCCGCTATTCGTGAAATGATGTACTGGACAGTGGAGATGTCCTTGGCGCACTCCGAGCATATGCGAATGCTCTGGCCCAGGGATTTTATTTTTATCTCCAGCAATGCAAGTGCGTCGTGCCCGCAGCCGAGGGCGTCATCGGGAAACTCGTAGGGGGTCTCCCAGAACGTGTCGTAAAGATAGTCTTCAGGCATATTGGGTTTGTCCGAGCACACAATGTTCTCGCCGAACGAGTACAGGTACAGACGGTTCTTTTTGACCATCGTGTTGTACATCAAGAGCCTGATCTTCGGGTCGTTATAATACTGGCAGCCGATGAGCTTGTCAGCCCCAACCGTCCCCCTCACAGCATAGGAGATCTTTTCTTCTCCCAATCTGGCGGTGGCGAGCAACGGCGCAGTGCCCGCGGCCGCCAGGGAGATCGTCCCGGCATAGGCGCGGACGATGTCGTCGCTTCCTCTGGCCGCATCTTTGAGCAAAGCATCTGGATTGTCGGCATGCGTGGCTATCACCCCGATGTCTTTGAAGGTCTTGTCGAAATGACATTTGCGGCAGTTCCCCGCGCACATCGGCCTCAGGATTCCAGGATCGGCGGCAAGCTCGGCGGAACGGTCCAAAAGCTCCTCCTCAAGCCGCTTCGAGGCATGTTTCACTCCCCTCATTCTGATGCGCTTCTTGCCTGCCATGCTGACGCGTAAGGACATACGGGCTAATAATCCTAATGCGAGCCATGAACAGTACAAATATTTCGAACGGGATGACGGAGCATGGACGTATTCGGGCAGCATAAGAGGGCAATCAGAGAGCTCCTTGCGAAGCCGCCGTTCGGCTACAGGAACATCCCGGACAACGACCTGGAGCTGTTCGCCTCTGCACTGGTTCACGACAGTTATTCCAATGAGGCCGGCAACCTTCGGAACAACGAGAGGCTGGAGTTCCTCGGCGATGCGGTTCTGGAGTTCGTCGCCTGCGAGCATATCTACAGAAACACAGACCTGACCGAGGGCGGGATGACAGGATTGAAGCAGGAGATCGTCCGCAAC
>WOYN01000093.1 GCA_011620825.1 Candidatus Methanomethylophilaceae archaeon
CATCAGAGCGGTGATAGATCCGATAAAGATGCCCGAGGAAATGCGTGAAGTCCCTTCGGAATATTATAGAAGAGTGGCAGGTTCCGGATATGACCCTGAGGTCATAAGGTCCGTTTCCGCAAATATCGGCGACGGCAGCCTGAAACATCTGGGAGAAGTACTGATTCACGATCCGAACTTTTGGAAGGTACGCAAAGCTTTGGAAGAAACTGTCAAGACGGTGTCCGACATCTCTCTCGAAACAGGGTTGGACGAAGAAGAGATCGTTCAAATAGTGAACATATCCGGAATCGCCCAGGATCCAATGGGCAGGAAAGTTATGGAATCCCGTTATCATGTCTTTATCAGGTCGATAAACGGAGTACACATAACGCTCAACCCGTCGCAAAAACTTTCTTTCTCCGCTCAGAAGACGATGTTTGACGAAGAGAAAGGGGAAGAGTTCAGATGTTTCCAGATGTCCGCCTGCTACAACTGCGACGCGATATTCTTACCTGGATACGAAGACGCGACAAATCACAAGTTGAAGCAGCTGTCCGATGCGGACGCGGCAAGCGAGGAGGACATTGAAAAAAACGACCTGTTCATGCTCTGCAGAGACTCGGATTACGACCCCTCGCAGGCTGAAGCAGATGACGGATATGCCAAGAGCTTCATGTACCTCTGTTCAAAGTGCGGTACGCTTAGTCCCAAGCATGGGAAAAGGGAATGCGGTTGCGGAGAATCATATTCAAATCTCGTGAGAAAAGCCGTCGACAGTGCGGTCAAGGACAGGCTGTACGAATGTCCTCGGTGCAGTCAGAGGAACAACAAGTTCGGCATAGTCAGAGATTACTATTTGGGCGCAGAGGCTGCCTCGTCCGTGCTGGCGTCCTCTCTTTTCAACGAGATGCCCTTCCCGCACAGCGGGGAGCCTGACAACCAGCGTATCAAGCAGATACTCATGTTCTCGGATAGCCGCAGGAGCGCTTCGTACGCTGCAATCAATCTGAACGATACGCATGAGAATATACTGATGCATCGCATAATCTGCGAAGTCGCAAATAAGGAATCGTTCGAAAACGGGGTGCCCTTCAGGATCTTCGTCGACGAAGTCGCCGACAAGATTGCCGAGGTCTACGGCAGGGACCGCAGCAACGACGAAGGCTGGAGCACTTCCAAGGCATTGGAATATGTCAGTCGCGAGGCCGTCAGCGGAGAAAGCAACAAGTCGCTGGAATATGCGGGACTGTTGAGATTCGAGGTCAGGAACATCCCGGAAAGGTTTGGAGATCTGAGTCGCGAAGAAACAAGAGCGCTTTTCAACCAAGCGCTCTGGCACATACGATCGAGAGGTTCTGTCTCCAAGCCGGACGGAATCGAGGACCAGGTTTTTCGCGACAGCTGCAACTGCTACGGTACGATCGTAAAGACGACAGACAGCAAAAAAAGCAGAAGCCAGAGGGTATACGCTACGAAAAAAGTAAGGGCGTACCTCTCGAAGGTGATCGGCGATGAAAATATCATGAAGTTCACGGACGAGCTTTTCAAACCCGGGTATTTCGACACTGGGAAGGATGGATATGCATTCAATCTTTCCAAATTGTACGTGATGCCTGTCAAAGTGCAGTATCAATGCTCCAGATGCAGGAAGAGGTACCCCTACTCGGTGAAGGGCATATGCCCTAAGTGCCTGGAGGAAAGTCTTGTGGAATTTCCATCCGATTTCTACGAGTCAGACGACCATTTCACAACACAGTACCGTGATATGCCCCTCAACTCCATGATTGTGAGGGAGCACACCGCCCAGTTAAACAAGGAGTTGCTGTCGAAATATCAGACAGAGTTCAAGGATCAGGAAATCAACGTTCTGAGCTGTTCGACAACTTTCGAGATGGGAGTGGACATCGGTTCTCTGAGCACGGTGTTCATGAGGAACGTCCCGCCATCTCCTTCTAACTACATACAGCGCGCCGGGCGCGCTGGAAGAAGCGAAGAATCGTCCGCATACGTGCTTACGTTCTGCAAGAACGCATCCCACGATGCATATTATTTTCACAGGCCTGAAAAGATCATAAGCGGTAAGGTGAAGACACCTATCGTGAAGGTTGAAAACCCCAAGATTGCGATCAGGCATGTTTTTGCGTCTGCAATTGCGCACTTTTGGAAAACGAAGGGCGAAGCTCCCCAGAACGTCGGAGATTTCGCCACTCCGGAATACTTCAAAGAGATCGAGAATTACGTGAGAAGCGAACCGGAGGACCTGAAGGAATTCATCTCGGGATTCCTGCCGAAGAGATTGCATGAATATTCCGGCGGAGATGTAACGATAGACGTAGGCTCTTTCGGCTGGATCGAGTCTTTCGTAGGCGACGACGGGCGCCTGAGGGTCCTGTTGGAGGAATATCACAAGGACATGGGCTCTCTGAACGAGATGCAGAAGAAAAGTGCAGAGGAAGAAGATTTCCGAACGGCAGACGAGGTCAAAAAGACAAAAAAGACCCTGCTCAGCGAAAACATCCTGACCTTCCTTTCGAGAGGTAACATAATACCGAAATACGGATTCCCCTCCGACACGGTCAAGCTCGAAAGGGCGTTCCGAAAAGACGGTGATTACGATCTTCAGATGGACATATCCCAGGCCATCGCCGAATATGCTCCCGGCTGTCAGATAATAGCTAACGGCAAGCTCGTGACGAGCGAGTACATCAAGGTTGTCGAGGGAAGGGCTTGGGAGAAGAAATTGTTCTCCAAATGCGAAAAGTGCGGCACCGTCGTACTCGGAAATTACGTGAACGAACAAGCCAAGGAGGAGATCCTGGTATGTCCCAACTGCAAAGAGGAGCTTCCGCTTGATACGGACAATAAGCTCATAGTGCCAAGGTTCGGGTTCCAGTTTAAGAATGAATCCAATGCTTCGATAAACAAGGTCCGCAGATCGAGAGGAAGGTATTTCGAATACAAAGGAAAGGATACCAACAATCCCGTTCAGTTCTCGATTAACGGTTTGTCAGGAACCCTGGAGCACAACGACGATGACGAGCTGATAACGCTGTCGCGGGACTCATACTTCGTTTGCGAGAAATGTGGTTACGGAACCCGTAACTATACCGCCAAGGCCCACGACCCGCCTTACGGAAAGGTCAAATGCGAGAACAAATCTCTGAAAAAGTTCAAGCTGGGCCACATATTCAGGACAGATGTCTTGATACTAAGCTTCGACGCGCAGATTCCGCGTTCCAAAATCGACACCGCCAAAACTCCGGAAGATGACCGCAGTCCCGAGTCCCGTCTCAAAGATGACCACTACTCCGTGCTTTTCGCACTGATCGAGGGGCTTTGCACGTATTTCAACATAGAACGCACAGAGGTCTCCGGATGCCTTAGACACAGGGGACTGTCATTCGATTACGTCTTGTTTGACAACACTCCGGGCGGAGCAGGATATGTGAAAGCGATAACTGAGGACAAGCTCATGGACCTGATATCAAGTTCCATATCTATTCTTGAGAAGTGCGACTGCGGCGGACCGGAGGGGGACGGGTGCTGTTACAATTGTCTCTGCAACTACAACAATCAGCAGTACCATGACGTAATGAGGAGGGGCGTCGCCCTCAGATATCTGGAGCAACTCAAATCGCTGGGGGAGAAAGAATGATCGAAAGCGAATGGGTGGCATCTGTTGCAGAGAAGATCAGGGAACAGGCCGAAGACGTATCATTCCTGACAGAAGTGTATCTGGACACCGAAGATCTGGAGATGATGCGTTCGAACACGAACGAAATACTCGTCAAGTCGCTGTAGGGCAGCAATCCGGATATCAAGATCATTGCCTCTTACTTACTAATGGACATTGCTACGAGACGATATGACGGTTCATTTTGGCCATACGTGTCAGAGGAGGCAGGCAGAAGCTACGGCCCTGCCGATCAAAGTAATCTCCACGATGTGTTCCGGAACGGTCTTGAGATCATGGGCATGAAAAAATCGCTCGACATCGAAACGAAACGCAAATTGGAGATGATACTGCTCCACACCCTGGTCCCGGACAACAAGGAGTACATGTATGCGTTCTTTGATTTCATTTCAAAGTACTATAAGAAGGTACTCGGCTACGAGTTGCCGGACAACCTCGACACACGTTTCAAAGAGCTCGCCGATTTTATTCAATCCTACACCGGAGGTGCTCAGAGGGACGAGATTGGCGAATTAGAGGATGACTACCCCAACCCCGCGTCCCTCAACAAGTGCACGCAGTACGCACTGACGGAACCTGCGCTTTTCGCAGGGTTGCTCGAAAAGATTCTGCGGATAATCGATGCGGGATACAAAGGCAGAATGGCGCCCTCACTGGGAATCAGGAGGTTCGCGGCCCCGTTCCAACAATGGTATGCAGAAAACATAGGCAGCAGATCGAAGAAGGCCGCCCGTGAAGAGATGAGGGCTCGCCGCCCGCGA
>WOYN01000148.1 GCA_011620825.1 Candidatus Methanomethylophilaceae archaeon
GTGCAGCCTTTGCGTGGACTGCCTGGACATGTGTCCACAAAGCGCGATCACCTTCGACGGAAAAAAGGTACGTGGACGCTATCACAATGATTCGTTCTATCTAAGATCTATCGGGATAGCCATGCCTTTGGGCGATAAGCGCCTTTGACGGCTGGATTTAAGTATTCAGTTTTGCTAGCAGTACCTGCGGCATTCCGCAGAGGGAAATTATGACTTTCAAGGACGACAGAAACGTTCCCGGCGGTCCCGGAAACAGAAAGGGAATGAAGTTCGAGACCATACAGCTCCATGCAGGGCAGGAAGAGCCCGACCCCGCGACAGGGGCGAGAGCAGTACCGATCTACATGACTACGTCCTATGTTTTTGATAGCTGCGACCATGCGGCCGACGTCTTCATGCTGCGGAAGCCGGGAAACATCTATGGAAGGATGACCAACGACACTCAGGCAGCGTTCGAGAAACGTATAGCTGCGCTCGAAGGAGGCAGCGCGGCATTGCTGGTTGCTTCAGGGGCGGCGGCAATAACGTACACGGTGCAGAACCTGGCATCGGTCGGCGACAACGTAGTATCAGCTACCACCCTCTATGGCGGCACATATAATTTCCTGGCGCATACCCTGCCCGACTTTGGAATAACGACTAAATTCATAGATCCGTTCGGCAAGGATGCCATCGAGAGATTCGATAAGGCTATAGACGCCAAGACCAAATGCGTATTTGCCGAGACAATAGGAAATCCGAACGCGAATCTGCTCGACATCGAAGCGCTGGCGGCTGTTGCTCACAAGCACGGCGTTCCGCTGGTAATCGACAACACGTTCGCCACCCCGTTTCTGTTCAGGCCCCTGGAGCACGGGGCCGATATCGTAGTCGAAAGTGCGACTAAGTTTATCGGAGGCCACGGCACGACCCTCGGCGGGGCCGTGATCGAATCGGGGAAGTTCGACTATACGCAGGGAAGGTTTCCGGGGCTCGCCGATCCCAATCCGAGCTACCACGGCATGAGCTTTGCCAGGGACTGTCCCGAGGCGCCGTTCTGCACCAGGATGAGGGCGATAATACTCAGGGATATGGGCGCATGCATTTCGCCGATGAATGCTTTTCTTCTGCTTCAGGGGCTAGAGACCCTTTCGCTCAGGGTCGAAAGACATGTCGAGAATACAGAGAAAGTTGTAGAGTTCCTATCAAAGCACCCAAAGGTCAGAAAGATCAATCACCCGATGCTCAAAAGCCATCCCGACCATGCCCTCTATATGAATTATTTCCCGAACGGGGCAGGATCGATATTCACGTTCGAGATCGATGGCGGAAAGACCGAGGCGAAGAGGTTCGCGGACAGCATGGAGCTGTTCTCCCTTCTTGCTAACGTGGCGGACGTCAAGTCGCTGGTGATACACCCGGCAAGCACCACTCACTCCCAGCTTTCAGAAAAAGAACTGATAGAGCAAGGAATAACGCCGTCGACCATCCGTCTTTCGATCGGATGCGAACACATAGATGACATAATAGCCGACCTGGACCAGGCACTGAACAAGGTATGAACATCCCTCGTGGGAATACTGAGCCGACAGGGGGAAATGCGGTTGGATATATGACCCAACTATTGAATATCAGTAACGTTCTAACTCTGTCGATGTCAGAAGGCGGCAGGATGGTCCCGGTGTTCCTAGCCCCGGCCGGACGGAAGATAGTGGTGTTCGGCGGAGGCGATGTGGCGCTGAGGAAATGCAGGCATTTCGAGGGGTTCGGGATAAAGGTCGTTGCCGAGGAGATGCTCCCGGAAATCGCCGAGGTTGCGGAGACTTTCGTCAGGTCTACCGTTACGGCGGAAAATGCAGGATCGTTCATGGACGGCGCAGACGCGGTGATCGCCGCAACAAGCTCAAAGGCCCTCAACGGATCGATACGGGATATCGCCATGGAGAAAGGCATTCCGGTGAACTCCGCCCACGGCGGAGGGGACGTCTTGATACCCTCTACGTTACGCAGAGGAGGTTTTACCGTTGCCGTGTCGTCAGAGGGGCGCGCCCCCGCATTTCCACCCTATGTAACGACCCAGATCGATAATTTTCTCGATGATTCATATGAAAAGATGCTTATCCTGCTGGTAAAACTGAGACCCGCGGTCATGGACCAGATAAAATCACAGCCGGAAAGGGCCGAAGCGCTGGAACGCATTATCAACGATTCAGAGATATGGAATTTATTGCGTCTGGGCGACGAGAAAGGAGCCTTTTACGCCGCTAAGAAAGAAGGAGGCCTGAAATGATCGTGAGCCTCCATGCGACCCACGAATCCGCGGACGGCACGGAATGCCTGCAGGACATAGTTCCGAAACTCGGAAACGGGATCGGCCCCGTGATTTCCAATATGTCGTCGGTGCAGGAGTATGTGATGATCAGCACATGCAACCGCTTCGAAGTATACGTAGCGACGGATGACAATGAAGATGTTGTCGAATCATTTTTCGGGATGATACGGAAGATTTTCCCCTACGACACCAGGAAAATGACGTATATATTGGAGGACGCGGACAGCATCGGTCATCTGTTCAGGGTCGTCTGCGGACTTGACTCGCTCATTGTGGGCGAGAACGAGATACAGCACCAGATCAAGATGGCCTATGCCAAGGCCAGAGAGGAAGGCCACGTGGGGAAAATAATGTCGCGCCTTTTTAACCGCGCCCTCGCAGTCGGCAAGCGCGTAAGGTCGGAGACGGCCGTGAACAAGGGCGCCGTATCTGTCGGTTCGGCGGCGGTGGAGCTTGCCATAAGTAAGTTGGGCGCCCTCGACGGAAAAAACATAACCATCCTGGGGGCCGGGGATACGGCAACGGTGATAGCAAAAAACCTCATCGGAAAGAACCCCAACACAATATTCGTTTCAAACAGGACTTTCGAGCGCGCCAACGAACTGGCCGCGGCACTCAACGGCGTGGCCATACCCATGAGCCGCAGGATAGAGGCGATGGAGTTCAGCGACCTCGTGCTGGTCGCCACCTCTGCACCGCATGCGGTGTTGAGGCGCGAGCATGTAGAGGAGGTGATGTCGCGCCGTCCCGATAAAAGGCTGTTGATCATCGATGTGTCGCTCCCAAGGAACGTGTCGGAGGATGTGGCCAAAGTGGCAAATGTAGAGCTGGATACCATGGACTCCCTGGAACGCATAGCGATGGAAAATGCCAACAGGCGCAGGAACGAGGTTAATGAAGCCGAGAAGATCTTAGAGCAGGAGCTTTCAAAGATCGATGCGGAGCAGAGGGAGCACGATGCCGACGAAGTCATCCGCATGATAAGCCTCAAGCTTTCACGTATCCGCGACGGAGAGCTCGAAACCGCAATATCCAGGTCCAGATGTATCGATACCCGTAAGGTCCTCGACGATATGTCCAGGGCGCTGGTAAATAAAATAACCGCTGAGGTATATCGCAACCTCAGGGAAGCGTCGAGGAACGGCCGCAGGGATATCTGCGACACCGTTGCTGAACTGTTCGGAGTAAATGAAAATGTATCCAAATGTGCGCATGAGAAGGATGAGGAAGAACAAGAGGATAAGGAACCTCACAGCAGAGACAAGGCTGCACCAGGACGAGTTCGTGCTGCCGATATTCTTTGACGAGAAGTTATCCAAATCGAAAATCAACGAATCGATGCCCGGTGTCAGGACGTTCCCGCTTGGCGGATATGACGAAATCGCTTCTGGAATACAGAGTTCTGGCGTGAACTCGGTTCTGGTTTTCGGGGTTCCTGCCGAGAAAGACCCCCAAGGTTCGGGCGCCTACGCCGTGGATGGTGTGGTTCAGAAGGCTATATGCGGAATCAAAGAGAATTCGGATATGCTCGTGATAGCAGACCTTTGCCTATGCGAGTATACCGATCATGGCCACTGCGGCGTTTTGGATAAGAGCGGATGGGTAAAGAACGACGAAACGCTGGAACTTTACGCCAAAACCGCAGTTTCGCAGGCTGCCGCCGGCGCGGACGTCATAGCCCCCAGCGGAATGATGGACGGCCAGATATCCGCCGTCCGTACAGCGCTCGACGACGCCGGGTTCAAAGAAATTCCGATAATGGCGTACAGCGCGAAATTCTACAGCGCGTATTACGGCCCCTTCAGAGATGTGGCATGCAGCACACCCAGCCACGGCGACCGCGCCGGATACCAGATGCCTTGCGGTAACCGAAAGGAGGCGATCAGGGAGATCGAACTCGATATCGAGGAAGGCGCAGATATCATCATGGTGAAGCCGGCCGGGCCGTATCTCGACATAGTACGCGACGCGGCCGAAATGTTCGATCTCCCGCTGGCCGCTTATCAGGTATCGGGCGAGTATGCCATGATAAAGGCGGCCGCAAGGAATGGCTGGATAGACGAGGATCGTGTGATGATGGAATCCCTACTTGGAATAAAACGGGCAGGTGCAGATATAATCAT
>WOYN01000095.1 GCA_011620825.1 Candidatus Methanomethylophilaceae archaeon
TGGTCCCGACCAGATTCTCTTTGAAGAATGCCCCGTGCTGGTCTGTCAGAGGTTTAGTGGGCGCGACCATGAGAACCTTTTCTCCGCGTTCCAGTATGCATGCTGCAACGTACAGTGCCACTATGGTCTTTCCGAGACCGGTTGGCAGGACTATCAGCGTGTTGCCACCCAGACAACCCTTGGCCATGGCCACCTGGTACTCTCTTTCCTCTATTTTTCCGGGTGCGATCCTGGGATGGGAGAGATATTTCATTCTGTCACAGAATAAGATGGGTAGGATAAAAGGATAACAGGGGGGTCTCCGAAAGTGGTATGCAATAACACTCCGCATACGCTTAAAATAAGGGGGCGGGGCGTTTAACGTCCCTTGGGTTTAGTGGCAGCTACCGCCACAGGACGAGCATCCGCTGGCGTTGGGGTCGCGGATCGTGAGCCCGGTCCCGAAGTTCGGGTCGTCGATGAACTCGATGACACATTCCTTCAGGGGGTCTGCGGTTTCACTGTCATAGTACATCTTGAAAGCTTCGGCCGAGGTGTCCACGATGTCGCCTTCCGCCTCCTTTTCCTGGAAGGACATTCCGAACTGAGGTCCGGAGCACGCGAAACCGGCCAGATAAATCTTGATGCCATAGCCCGTCTTGTTGTTTTTGTCCATAAGATCAACTATGAACTTCTCAGCCTCTGGGGTTATCTTTACCATTTGATCGCTCCTTGAATCTTATCGGAGTATATAATCCAATCATAGTACTTAACGATTGTTACTCACTCTATATCGATGTCGTACAGCTTCGCAAACTCCCTGAAAGCGTAAGACTGCGATCTGGTGAGTGCCATATACGAGCCGATCAGCATGGCCTCCAATATCTCGTCCCTGGTAGCGCCCGCCTGTATGGCGTGCTCGGCCTGCACCTTGATGCAGTACTCGGCGCCCTCGGCCGATGCTGCGGAAACGGCACATAGGAACCTGGTCTTCTTTTCCATGACCCCGCGGCCTTCCAGGGCGGACCTCCCCAGGTTCGCCACGGGCACGAAAAGGTCCGGACGCTCGGAAAGGACCTGATTGATAAGGGGTATCGAACCGTATTGTTTCTTTATCGCTGCCAATATCCTATCTGTTATCTCTCTCTGTTTGGGATCTTCTTCCATGGACTTTTGTAGAACATTATTGTAAAAATAGCTGTCGCAGGAGGCGGATAGCCAGATAAGCTAACTGTACTTTTTCTGTTATATTTCTGTCATCGAACAATTTTTCTGCACGCCCCGATGAAAGGGGCCAAAGGAGAAAACAGGCATGGAAAACGATGAAGGACTTCGGGAGATGTTCAGGAAAGTTGGGAAGGAGCACGGGTACGAGACAGTGAACGCAGAATTCACCTCGTTCAAGGAGTTCAAGGTACGCTGGCAGCGCTCTTATAAATGGGCGGATTTCAAGGTATCCGATTACATGGCCGATGCGCCCCTCGAGGTCCTCGAGGGGTTAGCATCGACGCTTTTCGCAAGGATTTGCGGAAAGGGGGACCCTGATTTTTCAGAGGAGATGTGCAAATGGGTGACATCCCCGGACTTTTCGAAGTACAAGCAGCCGATATACCTGAGAAGAAGCAGAAACCTCTCAAGGTCCGGACAGGGCGAGCACAGAGATCTGGGCGCATGTTATCAGAGGCTGATCGATGCCGGCCTTGTTGAGAACGACCCGGAGATCTTTATGTCGTGGACTAAGGAGCCCAATGTCCGTAAGGTCGGGTACTGTTCGGTGCTCATGAAGGTAGTGGCGGTATCTTCTGCGTTGGACAATCCGGAGATTCCTGATTTCGTTGCAGACTATGTGATGTACCACGAGCTCTGCCATATCCTGATAGGCTTTGACCCGTCCTCCGAAAAGCACGGGAGCGAGTTCGCAAAGTTGGAAGCCAAATATCAGAGACAGAAGGAGGCCGAAGACTGGCTGAGGAGGTTGTGCATGTATCTATGAAGAAGAGCTCCCCGGGGGTGGGTGTCCCCCGGGCGCTAACACACTTTTTCATTGTCCGGCGATGACGCCAGCCTCGAAGTACTGACTTACGCCGGGGGTATGTATCGGACCCTGCGTTGTCTTCCGGTCATCGCAACGATGACACATCGCATCTCCCGCAAGTTCCCAAATTTGGTACAGGGCCGCTGTCAGCCGGTCCGTGCACATGGCGATCACAGGTCACGCCCCTTCGCCGGTCCGGTAAGGTCGCTACGGTGCCCGTTATTTATAACGAATTCTATCAAACCGTATTTTGATGATGTTATATACGCCCCATACGATACATTTAGAGGCGGAAACGCCGAGGAGTATGAGCATGATTTCTGAAAAAGTAGTGAAGGCCATGAATGACCAGATTAACATGGAATATTATTCCGCGTTCCTGTATCTGGGAATGTCCAACGAAATGGACGGAAAGGGGTATAGAGGCTATGCGAACTGGCTGTTCGTCCAGTACAAGGAAGAGAAGGAGCACGCTGAAAAGTTCATCGACTTTTTGCAGAGGAGAGGGCAGGAGCCGACCCTTGCGACGATAAACGCCCCCGGCAAAGTCCCGGCGACGCCTCTGGATGTCGCCAGGGCCGCATACGAACACGAAATGAAGGTTTCAGCCTCTATCGACAAGATCTATGAACTGGCGATCAAGGAGGCCGATTATGCGTCGGCATCGTTCCTCAAATGGTTCATCGATGAGCAGGTGGAGGAAGAAGAGAACACCCGCAATATCATCGGCATGTTCGAGGGGGCAGGGAAGGACGTTAGCGCTATCTTCGCAGTCGACCACCACCTCGGCAAGAGAGAGGACGAGTGAACATCAAGCCCGGACGGGCAACCAAACGCCTTAATGCCCCCTGCCCTTGCTGGCAGGGTGCACCTACATTTTTTGTCGTATCTTCATTGCGTTAAATGCCGTTGTACCCCAAAAATTACTACAATTGACGTAAAATTACCTGTTTTTGCAGAAAATAAGCACTTTTTCTACGATTTCCGAATATATAATACTGTAAATCGTACTCAGAAATAAAAAATACAGTAAGCTTTATAGCGAACAATAATTTACTCCCCCCTATGAGCGACTTTCTCAGTCCCAGGTCGGTGGCCATCATAGGTGCTTCTACCGACGAGACAAAGCTTGGCGGAATGCTGTTGAAAAACATGATATCTGCAAAGTTCGACGGCGAACTGTACCCTGTGAATCCGAAGGGCGGGTTGATACAGGGCGTGAAGGCGTATACATCCTTCGAGGAGATCGGAAAACCGGTCGATCTCGTTGTCATAGCGGTCAAAGCTCCCTTTGTGAGTGGAGAGATCGAAAAAGTGGGAAAATCCGGCAGCAAGTATGTGAGCATACTCACGGCAGGTTTCAAAGAGGCGGGACCCGAGGGCGAGAGGCTCGAAGAGGAGATCAAGGCGACCGCCAAGAAGTACGGCGTCAGGATTTTCGGTCCGAATAGCTTCGGCATAATGAATCCCAAGGGGAAGGTCAACACGACCTTCGCGCACCTTCTGCCCAGAATCGGTAATGTGTCTGTCATGTCCCAGTCCGGGGCGTTCGGCTCATCGATAATCGATTGGGCCATCGGCCAGAAAATAGGGTTCAGCAAGTTTATCACCTACGGGAACAAGTGCGATATGAGCGAGGCCGACATGATCCCAATCCTCTTCGAGGACGGGGACACCAAGGTTATCGGAATGTACATCGAGGGTGTCGACAACGGAAAGGAACTGATGGAAGCCATGCAGAACACGAAGGCCAAGAAACCCATGGTGGCCTTCAAGTCCGGAAGGACCGTCGCGGGTTCCATAGCAGCGTCTTCTCACACAGGCTCCCTTTCCGGGGCCGACTCCATATATGACGTCATATTCGAAAAATTGAACGTCTACAGGGCTATGGACGCGGACGAGTTCTTCGATGCGCTCAGCGTTTTCAGCACCTGCAGTGAGATGAAGAAGAATGGAATAGCGATCATCACCAACGCAGGAGGCCTCGGTGTCATGTCCGCGGACGCGACGTTCGACGCTCCCCACATAGAGGCGGCCAAACTCAAGGAGGAGACCCTCAAGGAGCTTGTCGAAAGAGTGCCGACCATTGCAGGGCTCACGAACCCGATCGATGTAAGGGGAGACGCCAAGCCCGAATACTTCAAGCATGCCATAGAAGCGGTCATAAAAGACCCCAGCGTAGGCGGGCTTGTGATCATGGGATCGCCTCTGGACTTTGCGGACCTCGAAGCGATAGCCGAAATGCTCGTGGAAATGAGGGATGACATACCTGTGCCCATGACGGTCTGTTTCGCAGGCGGATACAAGTGCGACAAGGCCCTGAACATACTCAGGGAGGGCCTCATCCCCACGTTCCCCACCCCTGACAGGGCTGTTCGCGCCTTATCCATGCTCAGAG
>WOYN01000142.1 GCA_011620825.1 Candidatus Methanomethylophilaceae archaeon
AGCCGCGGACGTCATCGACAGTCCGCAGCGAGAAACCCATGTGTGATGATTCCTTACAAGTGAGGATGAAGCGTAAGGTGTCCGACGATCCCGAGGAAACTCCCTGGGTGGAGCAATTGCCCGGGAAGGGTGACGACCCCGCGTAAGGCCCCACGCGTGCTACCAAGTTTTTCTTTCAGTTTGTCCTTCCGCATAGCGCAACGTCTGTTTTTGAACTTGGCCGAGAGCAGAATTCCCTGAAATTCCCGTCTTGTCGCTCTCTTTTTACGGAGCATCGGGCAATTCAATCCGTTTCTGATACCCGATCGACATCAGGTCATGAAAATATATTGCGACCGGTAACATGCTTCCGAGATTGCTATGTTTTTAATCATGATGCGGGCCGATCGGCATTCTACCTTCGTTCTGCGTTCGATTTAAAGATCAATCAAGAAGGTAATTGGTATCTATATGGATGTAACTAGAGATAATTATAAATATTGTATACCACGTACTGCTACCTGCACGCGTGGGAATCGCACGGGCGGAATAAGAAGATGGACAATGTTCCATACTGGGCGAGGTCGCTCACTTCCGAAACGCCCAGAGCCCCCAGCATACGGATGACGGGCGCGGGTGTCGGTGACACTCCGCGATGACGTGCCGTGTGTGAAGATTCCTCATAAGTTGAGGATGAAGCGTAAGGTGTCCGATGATCCCGAGAAAACTCCCTGGGTGGAGCAATTGCTCGAGAATGGTGACGAGCCGGCGTAAGGCCCCACGCGTGCCATCCAGATTGTTCTCAGAACCTTATGTTGGAAGTTATGTAACGCAGGGTATACACATCTTCGAACTTGGCGGAGGGTACCGCGGCCTTTCCGAGGAAGCTGGTTTTGTCCCATCCTTTTTTGGACAGTTCTTTCAGAAGGTCCATGATGCTCTTCACTTCGGATGCCAAAAGCGGATTGTAGAAATATGAGACGATCGCGGCCGGCAGTCCGTTTTTCAAGAAATCTGCAACATTATCCCAGTTCCGATCGTTGACGCTGTCGTCGATCTGCGATAACCTTTGGCGGACGCCGGCCATGTGGGATTCCGCAATGCCGTCCAGGGTTTCAGATGGCGTGCCGCGCACGGTCCTGCGGACCCTGTCGCGGATAATGGAGATATCTCCAGTGAATTCTCTTCCCAATCTGTTGTAGGAGAACAGGTCCGACAGCTCCTGTTTTGTTATATTGAATAGACTCTCTGCTGTGATCACGGAGCCCGCGTCTTCTCCTGCAGGACCTGTGTAGGCGAAGCGATCCGCAGATACGGGTGTCCCGCACCTGATACAGAATCTGGCGTTTTCAACAAGGGCAAAACCGCAAGCACTGCAAAATCTGTTCATGGCGCCAGATGATATTACTTGCGATTTTAATTTTTCCGAACAAGAGATGTCGAAGAGGTCATTGTAAGGCCACCGGCATCAGAGAGCGATAGATTCTCCCGAATCTATAAAGCGAAAAAAATACTAAGAAGTTTTGTATTCCGGGCGTCGTACGGAACGGTCTCAGGCGTACCTCTCCATGTACTGGGCGTGCGTCAGCGGCACCCAGGCAGTGGTTATAAGGTCTATGTTCCCATATGCCAGGCCCGCGTACATGGCTCCCGCATCGAGAGACATCAGGGTCACTGAATAACCCACGTCCTCTAATAAGTGCTTAAGGACGTTGGAACTGCCGGTGGCGCAGGCCCAGTCGACAAGGCCTATCGTGATCTCCCCCCGCCCCTCTTGGTATTCCACGCCGTCCAGCCATCTCTCCTTAATGGTCGGGTTTTGTTCGATCCAGTTCTGGGTGGCTTCGCCTGCGCTCATGCTTTCCTTGTTCGATTCGATATATGCCAAGAGCCCGCTGAATTCATCCATCTCATAGAAATATTGCTCCATTATCTTGGCCAGTACGGGGTCCTCGGCCTTGAGCCCGGGCCTGGCCCAGGATTCTATAGACTCCGCCTCGCCATAGACGAGCTGGGGGTCTTCAAGGAACACCAGGTCATATACACCGGTCGCCCAGTGGGGGTCCCACAGGGTCACTACGATGTGACTTCCCGATTCATATGCGGCATCGAGTGCGGCCAGCATCGCGGCCTCGGAACTCGTTATTAGGGTGAAGTTACCACTAAGGTCATACTCTGTTATGGCCTTATTTGTCAATTCCGTTATCCCGGCGCCGGCGTCTATTCCGATGATCTCGTTATCGAAATCCGAGGCATGGCCATTAAGGTCGGAGATAGATGATATTTCCAGCTGTTCCGCGGTGTAAGAGGGCACAACCAGCCCGCATAACGCCCCATTTTCGAGCACAGTCCCCATCTTTTCTATTTTTTCGGCATCGGTTTCTTCGCCTACGAACAGGTAAATTCCGGCGCCGAGGAGTGCTATCACTATGGCGACGGCCCCTATCTTCAGATATTCTGTTTTCATTTTCCTTCCCCAGTAGTTTTCATTTTCCTTCCCCAGTAGTTTTCATTTTCCTTCCCCAGTAGTTTTCATTTTCCTTCCCAGTAATCGTCCGTTCATGCTTTTTCTTTGAAAGACTGCGTCAATCTGTCCAGGGCAACTGCTATAAGCACGACGGCCAGGCCCGCCTCGAATCCCATGGCGATATCGATCCTGCTGAGAGCATACACGATGTCTCCGCCCAGGCCTCCTCCTCCGATCATGGCGGCGATGACCACCATCGACAGCGAAAGCATGATACACTGGTTGATGCCGGCCATGATGGAAGGCATCGCAATCGGAAGCTGCACCTTGGTCAGCTTCTGCCATTTTGTCGATCCAAAAGCATCTGCCACCTCGTTCATCTCTGAAGGGACCTGCCTTATGCCCAGGTCCGTCAGCCTCACGACCGGCGGCATGGCGAAAATAACCGTGGCTATAACTCCGGGGACGGCTCCGAGCCCGAAGAATATGACGGCCGGTATAAGGTAAACGAAAGCGGGCATGGTCTGCATGAAGTCCATCAACGCCATGATGACAGGATGGGCATTCTCGCTGTCCGCGGCCCATATCCCCAGAGGGACGGCGATAATCACGGCGACAGCCGCAGCTACGAGCACCATGTTCAGTGTGACCATGGAACTGTCCCAGTATCCCATCCACCAGATTATATAGAAGGATGCGCCGATCAGCAGCGGCAAGACTATGCGTTTTGTGATCAGTATCGAGATGCCTATCAGCACCAATATGAACAGGGCGGGACCCGGGTAGGTCAGAACATATCCCAACAGTTCAAGGGCCAGATCAAGGATTTCTTTGAACAGTGTCAGCAACCAGCTGAAATAATACTCTACAAAATCCACCAGCTCTTCTGCAAAGACACCTACAAGCGAAGACATTACGCCTCACCTCCCAATCCCATCGCCTCGGCGGCGACGGAAGGGCTGACCACACCCAATAATATGCCATCGCCGTCTACTACCGGTATGGGGAAATCGGTGGTCACCATTATCTGTATGACTTCTTTCATGGGGGTGTCCGGGCCGACTGCGGGCACTTCCCTGAGAACCACGCCCGAGAGGTCCTTGTCTCCGGACTGCACCGCACGGAGCACGTCATCGGACTCCGCCATTCCAAGAAGGCGGTTCTCCCGGTTAATGACCAGCATTTCATTTCGGTCCGCGTTGTCCATGATCTTAAGGGCAGTCCTTGGGCCCTGTGTGACGTAAAGGACGCTTCTCGGTTTCTTCATGAACAGGCCCGCGGTCAATATGTTTGTGCGGTCCACATCTCTGACGAAACGGCCCACATATTCGTCCGCGGGATTCTGGAGTATGTCTTCCGCATGACCTACTTGGATTATCTCCCCGTCCTTCATGAGGGCGATCCGGTCCCCCAGCTTCAGAGCCTCGTCCAGGTCGTGGGTGACGAAGACCACGGTCTTGTCCAGTTTGGACTGTATCCTGATGAGTTCGTCCTGCATGTCGTTTCTGATCAGCGGGTCCAGGGCGCTGAAGGCTTCGTCCATGATAAGTATGTCTGGGTCCGTGGCGAGGGCTCTTGCCAGCCCGACCCTTTGTTTCATCCCGCCGCTCAGGTCGGAAGGCATACTGTCCTCGTACCCCGAGAGGCCTACCAGATCGATTGCGGTTTTGGACCTTTCCAGACGCTCCGATTCAGGGACCCCCTGCGTTTCAAGACCGTAGGCGACGTTGTTCTTGACATCCCGATGAGGAAGCAACCCGAAGTTCTGGAAGACCATGGACATCTTCTCCCGCCTCGCGATACGAAGGTCCTCCTCGCCGAGGGAAGTGAAGTCCAGTCCATCGATCAGCACCTGCCCCGATGTCGGTTCGACGAGTCTGTTTATACAGCGCTCCAAGGTCGATTTGCCGGAGCCCGACAGCCCCATCAGGACGAACGTCTCCCCTTTCA
>WOYN01000034.1 GCA_011620825.1 Candidatus Methanomethylophilaceae archaeon
GATAATATACGACGGCCTATGGTTCGACACCCTGCGCGGAGCGGTCATGGCATTCATAGACAAGACCCAGGAAAGTGTTTCCGGCACCGTGCGCGTAAAACTGTACAAGGGCAGCTGCTCCGTCGTCGGAAGGAAATCTAAGAACTCGCTGTACGATGCGGGCCTTTCGACGTATGCAGAAGGCGACACTTTCGACCACAAGTCCGCGGTAGGTTTCATCTACTGCTGGGGACTCCCCGGAAGGACATCCGCCGGCGTGCGCAGGAAAAATTCGAAGAAGTGAAAGACATGACACAGCAGGCTCTATGGTCCGGCCGCTTCGGCTCGGAAATGGATGATTCCACCCTGAGGTTCACGTCATCGCTTGAAGTGGACGCGGCATTGGGATATTATGACGTCATGGGGTCTCTGGCACATGCTAAAATGCTTAAGAAGTGCAACATAATCCCGAAGAACGATGCCGATTCCATAATAAGCGGTCTGAAAAAGATCGCCGAAGAGATGGAGAGCGGGGCGTTCGAGATCGACGAATCACTGGAGGACATCCACACATGCATCGAATTCAGGCTGACCGAGATCGTCGGACCTGCGGGAGGGAAGCTGCACACGGGAAGGAGCCGCAACGACCAGGTGTCGACAGACTTCAGGATGTTCCTTAGGGACGCAGTGCTCGAAATCATGGAGAAGATCGAGAGGCTCCGTGTCGGCCTCATAGAGGTCGCAGAAGAGAATTCTGGAACCATAATGCCTGGATTCACTCATATGCAGCATGCTCAGCCTGTGACGCTGGCACATCATCTTATGGCCTATGTCTTCAAGCTGGGACGAGACTCCGAACGCCTTATCGACAGCTATAACAGGATCAACGAGTGCCCGTTGGGCTCCGCCGCATTGGCAGGGACCACCTACCCGATAGACAGGAAGATGACCGCCGAGCTTCTTGGATTCAGGAAGCCCACAGAGAATTCCATGGACTCTGTCAGCGACAGGGATTTCGTCGCCGAGCTTGCTTTCTGCTCTGCACTCCTGGCCGACCACCTTTCTTCGCTTTCGGAGGAGCTGGTACTTTGGTCTTCACAGGAGTTCGGGTTCATCGAGATGGACGACCGCTACTCCACTGGCTCTTCCATAATGCCGCAGAAGAAGAACCCCGACATCGCCGAGCTCATAAGGGGACGCTCCGGCTCCGCGATCGGTGCGCTGGTGACCATACTGACAATGCTCAAGGGCCTTCCTCTGACATACAACCGCGACCTGCAGGAAGACAAAGGACCTGTCATAGATTCCCTGCAATCGGTCGCCGACTGCGTGGACATGATGTACAGGATGGTCATGACCATGAAAGTCGACAAAGAAAGGATGCTCGAGGTCATGGACAAAGGCCAGATAAACGCGACCGACCTAGCCGACTACCTTGTGACCAGGGGCGTTCCGTTCAGGGAGGCCCATGGGATAGTGGGTGCGGCGGTAAGGTACTGCATTTCCGGGGGGCTGAAACTGGAAGAGGTTCCTCTGACGGAGCTGAAGAAATTCAGCGATAAGATCGAAGATGATGTTTATGGAACGATCTCGATCGAGCAGTGCGTAGAACGCAGGAGCTCATACGGAGGCACGTCCCCGTCTTCGGTGGCCGTCCAGATAGAGAAAGCCAGGGAATCGGTGAACGACACGATGAACTTCGTCACATACGAGTCCCAGACGTACGAAAAATGCTGGACCAGGCTGCTGGGATGATCACTCGAACTCAATGCGGTCGTTCTTCTTGATATCGAACTTGACGCCGGCGGCCGTGAGCATCTCGGAGACTCTGTCCGATATGCTGGCAAGATCTGTGACCTTGCTGTAGCTCTTCAGGTAGAACTCCTTGCTGTCGATCGGGAAAACGAGCCTGACCTTCCCCTTGCGGTTGTAACCCTCCGGCTTCCTGTTTTCCTTCAGGTCTCCGACATTCTCCTCGATGTACATCTGCATTATCTCCTCCTCGTCGGGGAGCTGCCCTATCTCTTCGAGCAGCATTCTCAGAATATCGGGAAATACAGGAGCGAGGTCCTTGTAATCGGATTTTCCTTTAAGGATAAAATGCGTGCTGTAGACTTTCACACCACCTAATCCTGGTCGATTTATTAATCACTTTTGACGGTTCACCGAAAGGAGATTCACATTTCTTTAATATGTTGCAAAACATAACCAGTAGTGTGAGAACTGCTTTGACGATAGCGGGTTCCGACTCCATCGGCGGAGCGGGAATTCAGGCCGACATCAAGGCCATGGGTGCATTGGGCGTGCACGCAGCCAGCATCGTAACCGCAGTAACAGCGCAGAACACATATGAGGTGGCCGATATCTTCCCCATACCCGAAGATGTGATCGAGGCCCAGTTCCGTTCTGTGGTCAGCGATTTGAAGATCAATGCGGTCAAGACCGGCATGCTCTACAGTTCCGGGATCGCCAAACTGGTCGCAGACCTGCTGGAGGACCACGAGGCACCGCTCATCATCGACCCCGTGTTGACCGCGGGTGTCGGAGGCTCCCTTGCCCAGAACGGCCTTGCCGATTCCATACGCAAGCATCTGATGCCCCTGTGCGAGCTTATAACGCCGAACAAATACGAGGCTGAAGTGCTTTCCGGGATCGAGATCAACAACGAATATGATGCGACTCTTGCCTGCGAGCTCATAGGCAGAGACGGTTCGTCCGTGTACCTCAAGGGAGGGCACATGGACACAAAGAAGGTAATCGATTACCTTTATCTGAATTCGCAGATCAAGAAGTTCGAATATCCCCGGCTGAACAAGTCCGGACACGGAAGCGGATGCACCTTATCGTCATATATAACCGCCAACTGCGCCAAGGGGATGGACATCGCCACCGCGGTCATGAAGTCGCGCACTTTGATACAAAGATCGATAGAAACACAGTATTCCATCGGGAAGGGCGACAATATAGTAAATGCCTCTGTACGTTTCGATAGCCCTCCGGCAAGAGATGTCATCGACGAAGTGGAGTCCATTTCATCGAGGATCGTTGATATCCTGCCTTCCGAACTTGTTCCCAAAGAGGGGCTGAACATCGTATACGCCGCTCCCGGTGCCGAAGGCCCCGAGGATATCGTGGCCGTCATGGGACGCATCACATTGTCCAACGGCAAACTGAAGAAAAACGGTCCAGTTAAATTCGGGGCCGCCGAACAGCTTTCCTACATGCTGCTGAGCGCGATGAAATTCGAACCGGAGACACGTTCGATGATGAGCCTCAGATATAGCAGCGACACCGCCGACGTATTAGAGGAACTGGGGTATACCGTCGGCAGGTTCGACCGCAGGTCCAACAGACCCATCGATTCCCTGATGGGGGATGTCGTGAAGAAGGCAGGAAAGGTTCCCGATGCGATAATCGATTCCGATGCAAAGAAAGAGCGCATCATAAGGGTCTTCGGAAAGGACCCCAGAGATGTTCTCGGCAAAGTCGAGACCATTTTCTGAAGATTGAGGAAAAGAAAGAGATCTCCGTCATTTTAAGCGATGGACTTGATCTTTATGACGAAGTACAGGTCTTCGCCGGCCGACGGGTCTGTGGTTATCGTGAGAACGGATCCCGAATTGCTCTGAACATAGAACTTCTCGGATCCCAGGTCGACCCAAACCATCTTGTAGGGGTCGGAACCGACGCCTTCGATGCCGATGGTGCACACTATCTCGTCACCTATCGCATCGACCGTCAGATTCGCCGTCCCATAGTCGTTCAGGGCGTTGGACCCGAGTTCATATGAATTTCCCAGCACAGGCTCGTTGATTATGCTTACCGCGCCCTTGTCTACGGAATACACGGCGGTCGCGTTCCATCCGTAGATTGTTGTGAAATCTACCTGGACCCCCTCGATGACGGTGATGTCATAGAGCGAACTGAACATGGCCCCGGACATGTACTGAACGGTCGGAACCGAGAACTGGTCTCCCCTGGTGACGCTCTTGGATGCATAACCGTCGGCGGAAGGTATCAGCACTTTCACAGTATCTCCGACCTTATGTCCTATGAGCGCGTTCTCGAACATCGCCAGGGATCCGCCGCTGCCCGGAATGACCGTATAATCGGAGAACGTCGTCTTGCTGAAATCGCCCTTTACGGGATAATTCTCGGAGTGCGCCTCGACGTTGGTATCGAATATCAACGCACCGTCTTCGTTGTAATAGGCATAAAGGGAGCCGGTATAGTCCACGGTTACCGCGGACCCTGGCTGGACGGTCTCGCTGTCAGAGCCCGAAATATAGTTGTCGTTGACGAATACCGCGAGTACCGCTACCGACGCCAGAAGGAAAACGACCATGCTGA
>WOYN01000137.1 GCA_011620825.1 Candidatus Methanomethylophilaceae archaeon
TTCTTCGTTATCATCGGTCTGATCGGAAAGAAGACCCCCAAAGAAGGGGGGCTGATTGCAATTATAGGGGCATTGGTATCCTTCGTCCTGTCCGTGCTGGTGGTGTACGAGTTCCTAACGGGACCCGCTTATAACGGCGGCATCGGATATGTGACCGATGCGGTAACATGGTTCGCAATCCCGGGCGGGTTCACGCTCACACTGGGATACTACGTGGACGGGCTTACCTGCATAATGCTGATATTCTCCTCCCTGATCTCCCTGTTGATCTTCATCTACTCGATAGGGTACATGCATGACCAGGGAAAGAGGAACAGGAGATACTTCGCAGAAGTGAGCCTTTTCCTCGCAGGAATGCTGGGACTCATAATCTCCAACAACTACCTGATGACCTTCGTCTTCTGGGAGGTAATGGGCCTCTGCTCATACCTTCTGATAGGATTCTGGAGCTTCAGGCACCCCGAAGGTGACGCCGCATCCGACAACGCCGCTTCTGCGGCCAAGAAGGCGTTTATAGTCACGCGCCTGGGAGACGTTTCGTTCATGGCGGGCCTGTTCGTACTTCTGTACGCGTTCCAGTCCCTGGACTACGTCAGTCTGTTTGATCCATCGGCCATAGCGGCCGTCGACTCGAACCTGATAATTCTCGCCACGCTCCTGCTTTTCGGAGGTGCGATCGGAAAGAGCGCACAGTTCCCTCTGCAGGACTGGTTGCCGGACGCGATGGCGGGCCCGACCACTGTTTCAGCTTTGATACACGCGGCGACGATGGTCAAGGCGGGAGTATACCTCGTTGCGAGGAGCTACCCCCTGTTCGTCCAGTCCGCGAATGTCATGTTGCTTGTCGGCCTGATCGGAGGAATCACCGCGATAGTAGCGGCCTCTATGGCGCTCAACAACATGAATATAAAGAAGGTCCTCGCGTTCTCGACCATCTCCCAGCTAGGTTACATGATCATGGCGTTGGGAGCAGGCGGATACATGATGGCAATCGGAATACGGGATGCCAACCCGGCCCTCATTGCCGCGGGAGCAGCCGGATACACCGCGGGCGTGTTCCATATGTTCAACCACGCCTTCTTCAAGGCATTGCTGTTCCTGGGGTCCGGTTCGGTCATCCACTCGTGCGGTACCGAGGACATGCGCGAGATGGGAGGTCTCGGCAAGAAGATGAAGTGGACTTCGATAACCATGCTGATCGGTTCGTTATCGATCGCAGGATTCCCCTTCTTCAGCGGGTTCTGGTCGAAAGACCTCGTGCTCGAGTCTGTGATGAAGGCGTCGGAGTTCGGACCCGAGGGCTACATATTCGCGATAATATGGGTTCTGGGGGTCGTGACCGCGTTCATGACCGCGTTCTACATGTTCCGCATGTGGTACATGACATTCGGAGGACCCGAAGGCCACGCAACCGAGCACTCGCACGGCGAGTCCCCGGCATCCATGACCATTCCTCTGGTGTTGCTTGCGATATTCGCGTTCGGTTCCGGTTTCCTGATCCTGTTCGGGCTTGACGGCATAATGACCATCTCTCCCGGCTCGATCGGCGGCGCGCTCGTGGTAGGAATGCATGACGGTCACGGAGCAGCATACTTCATCGAAGAGCTGTTCACCAACCCGTACACTTACCTGACCATAGCCCTGGCACTGCTGGGAATATACGTTGCGTACCTCATGTACAGCAAGTTCTCGGTCAACCCCGGGAGGTTCAACGAGGAAGGGCAGTCCAGACTCTACAAGGCCCTGGAGAAGAGATGGTGGTTCCCCCAGTTGTATGACTGGATTTCCTGGAAGTTCGGATACGGCATCGGAAAAGGCGTCGATTACTTCGACAGGAACGTTGTCGACGGGACCGTCAACGGACTCTCCAGTGCAGTCGTGGGTTCAGGCGAGAGCGCCAAGTACGTCCAGACCGGAAACGTGGGCAACTATGCTTCGATCGTGATGATCGGTGTCGCGGCGGTGTTCGTCGTTGCCCTGGTGTTCATCTATTTTATGGGAGGGATGTAAGGTGTTCGACGAAATTTTCGCTGAGATCCCCATACTGACGCTGTTGCTGGTAATCCCCCTCATAGGGGCAGTGGTAACGCTCTTTATGGGCGGAGAGAGACAGAAGTACGCAAAGTACGTGGCAGGAGCCTTCTCAGGTGTAACGCTGGTACTTGTGGTACTCCTAATGTTTGTCGACAACATGGCGCTCCTTTCGGAGAATTATCTTTGGATCGACGCTGCAAACATCAGGATATCGCTCATACTGGATGTAGACGGGCTCAGTCTGTTGATGGTCCTGCTGACCGCTCTGCTGGTGTTCCTGGTTGTCGTGTTCTCGGCATCCGAGAGCGACAGGCCGAATTACTTCCACACTCTGATAATGGCCATGGAGCTGGGTCTGATGGGCGTCTACCTGTCGGCCGATTACTTCTTGTTCTACATCATGTGGGAGGTAACGCTGATCCCGATGTACTTCATGATTTCATGGTACGGAGGACCCAGAAGGCACTACTCGGCAATCAAGTTCTTCATATACACGCATGTGGCGAGCCTGGTAATGCTGATCGGTATCTTCGCGATCGTGTTCGAGGCGGCAGCAATAAACCCCGGCGTGATTGCGGACTTCTCGTTCGCCGCCGTGAACGCCGCGTCCGGATCTTTCGGCGAGGTGTTCCAGGTGCTGGTGTTCGGTCTGTTGTTCTTCGGGTTCGCGGTCAAGATGCCCGCGGTCCCATTCCACACATGGCTTCCGGACGCGCATGTCGAGGCACCGACCGGAGGTTCAGTCCTGCTGGCAGGTGTCATGCTTAAGATGGGATCTTACGGTATAATCAGGGTCGCACTCAACACTCTCCCCGACGGGGCAATCTGGTGGGCAGAGATAGTATTGGTCGTTGCCCTGATTTCGATAGTCTACGGCGCTTACGCATGTATAGCGCAGACCGATCTCAAGAAGATGGTGGCCTATTCGTCCATCAACCACATGGGAATGGTCATGCTGGGTATCGCCGCATCGCTGCTGTATGTCAAATACACCGCGGTGCCCGACCCTGTAATAGCGCAGATAGGGATCGAATTCGCGATCTTCCAGATGTTCGCCCACGGCCTCATTACCGCAGTCCTGTTCATGGTGTGCGGTTTCACTGGCCATGCTTTGGGAACGAGGGAGATTCCGCTCCTCGGCGGTCTGGCGGGAAAATTGCCTGCCTTCGCTACCTTCATGATGATCGGTTTCATGGCCTCACTGGGCCTGCCCGGTCTCGTAGGGTTCTGGGGAGAGTTCGGATCGATCTTCTCATTCTACATCGCGGCGGAAGCTATGGGACAGATATGGCTGATAATCTTCTGCCTGCTGTCCATCATGCTGAACGCAGGGTTCTACATCTGGGCAATGCAGAGAACGCTTTTCGGCAGGGAGACCACCAAGGTGGATCTGTCGCACGTGCACGACGTGAGCAAGGCCGAGGGCTTCGCACTGGCGGTGCTGTGCAT
The DNA here is from genome assembly GCA_011620825.1 of Candidatus Methanomethylophilaceae archaeon. GTDB lineage: Archaea > Thermoplasmatota > Thermoplasmata > Methanomassiliicoccales > Methanomethylophilaceae > VadinCA11. The sequence continues at coordinate 3,484 of WOYN01000137.1, forward strand.
AGTCATAGCGCTGTTCGGTATTTGGCCAGACCTCGCTCTGGGCTATATCGAGACTTTCGTGGCAAACTTTGCCATACCGGGGGTGTGATAAATGGTAGATATTGATATCAATTGGATAACCGACTCGTTCGGAAGCATTACCCCGGTACTGCCCATGGTGCTCGTCATCATAGGAGCATTGCTGATGCCGGGCATTCACCTTCTCCTCAAGAGGAAAGATGTGACTTGCGCGGTATCGCTTGCTTTTGTGGTGCTGGCGGCAGTATTCAACATACTGCTCCTCCTCGGGCACTATAACGGGACATATTACGACCTGTTCACATATGACGCGTTCTCGGGACTGATGATCCTGCTCTTCCAGGTCGTCGCGTTCATAGCGATTCTGATAGCGGGGCCTAGCAGTGAGACGACCAAGTTGCACGTCGGTGCATTCTACTCGCTGATCCTCATTGCAACGGCGGGAATGGCGTTCGTCGCAACAGCTTCCGACCTGCTCCTGATTTTCGTGGGCGTTGAGATGGTAAGTATCCCTTCGTACGCGATGGTCGCGATGAAAAAGAAAGATCCCAGGGCCTCCGAGGCAGCTGTTAAATATGTCATCATCGGAGGACTTTCCTCCGGTTTGACGATCTATGGAATATCCATGCTGTTCGGCCTTACGGGCACGACTAATATCGCGGATATCGCGGCGGCACTCGCAACCCAGGGATACACCGCAGGCCTCGTAATCGCGCTTGCGACGATGATCGCAGGATACGGTTTCAAGATCGCGGTGGTCCCGTTCCACATGTGGGTCCCCGACGTGTACGAAGGAGCAGCGACACCAGTTTCG
>WOYN01000036.1 GCA_011620825.1 Candidatus Methanomethylophilaceae archaeon
GTGTACCAGTGTGCGGATTTCAATATTTCGGTCGGAAACCAGCCGCATTCGGAGATAGCCGCGCTGGCCATTTTCCTTTACTGCTTTACAGACGGAAAGGCGCTTTACTCTGACAGGGAAGGTAAGATAACAGTTGTACCGAACGAAAGGGGGAAGACGGTTGTCGAGAGTATACCCAGATGATAAACAGTGTCTTAAGATGCTGAAGGATGCCGGGTGTTCTCAGCGAGTTATAGTCCATTGCCGTACTGTCCGTGTGGTGGCCGACGTAATATCTAAGCGTATTCCCGAGGCCGACCGCGACCTCGTCACGGCCGGAGCGTTGCTTCATGATATAGGAAGGTCCAAGGACCATACGATAATGCATGCTGTCGTCGGCGCGGAGATGGCCGAAAAGCTGGGTCTTCCCGCAGAACTCGTAGAAATCATCCGCAGGCACACCGGTGCCGGGCTGGACGAAGAAGACATAGCAACGTTCGGGTTGCCTAGTTGGGACTATTTTCCGAGGACGATCGAGCAGAAGATCGTGGCGGAGGCCGATAATCTGGTAAGCGATTCGGCGCTGGTATCCCATCGTGTGCCGGCCGAAAAGCTCCGCAGCAGGGGGGCACAAAAAGGAGCCGACCGCATAATAGCGCTCCACAGGGAGCTCTCTGACAGAGTGGGCTTCGATCTGGACCTTATCGTTGAAATGACAGGGGAACGTCCTGTCGAGAACCAGTGTCAGCGCCTACGCTCTCAGGAAAAGTTCTGAGGATCACCGCATCCCCGATGCCTCGGACCCATCCGAAGGGTATGGAAATCGCGATGTTTTCATCAACTATCGCCGGGTTCGCCCATTCTACGTAAAGGCCGCAAGCACGCATGGTCGAAACATCGATAACCACCTCGTCGACCGTCCCGACAAAAAGCCCGCGCGGCTCATAGATCTCCAATCCTATGATATTCGACAGTGTTTCCAACATTGCGGTTCCCCTGTCCTCTTATGGTGCAAGTTATTTATTTATTCCCTCTGATAACGGACGGAGGCAAAAATATGATAACAGAATTGAACGAGTCTAACTTTGACAGTTTTATAGACAGTCACAACAAGGTCCTGATAGACTGCTGGGCGCCCTGGTGCGGGCCCTGCAGGAGGATGGGGCCGATCGTAGACGAGATCTCATCCGAAACGAAGGACTTCGCAGTCGCCAAGCTCAACACCGATGAGAACCAGGCGATTTCGACGAGGTTCAGGATAAATGCCATACCCACGCTGCTGGTGTTCAAGGACGGAGTCCTTGTCCAGACCCTCGTGGGGCTCAGGCCGAAGGACGACATCCTCAAGATAATGAGCGGAATCTGAAATGGAAACTGACGTTGTAGTGATAGGTGCCGGTCCCTCGGGAGTACAGGCGGCCATATATGCGGCCAGGAGGAAGGTGTCGACGGTTATCATCGGGAAGCCGTCCAACTCTGCCGCGGCCGATGCCCGGATCGAAAATTATTTCGGGGTCATTGGCCCCGTAAGGGGGCGGGACCTGCTGGACAACGGGATAATACAGGTCAAGTCCTTTGGCGCCGAGTTCGTCGAAGAGAACGTGATAACAGCCGAACGCGACGGCAAGTCGTTCATTATCAGGACCGAGTCGGGGAAGGAGTACACCGCGAAATCCGTGATAATGGCCACGGGCATATCCAGGGTCAAGCTCGGCATACCCGGCGAGAAGGAGTTCATCGGGAGAGGCGTCAGCTACTGCTCGGTGTGCGACTGCAACTTCTTCAAAGGCAAGACGGTGGCCGTAATAGGCGACGAGACGGAGGCGGCGATGGCGGCGGAACTCATGACGAAGTACGCCACGCAGGTCTATTGGATCACCAAAGGGCCCAAGGCGGTCAAGGCGTTGGTCGACCGTGCGCTGCTGGCAGGAGTGATCATGAAGGACGTGTCGCCGAAGGAGATCCGCGGCGACGGCAAGGTCGAGTCGCTGGTCCTCGGGGACGACTCCGAGATCGACCTTGACGGCGTGTTCATAGAGCTCGGTGCCAAATCGGCGGCGGACCTTGCCATGGACATGGACCTAATGCCCGAAATGGACAACACGATCAAGGTAGATGCCAAATATGCCACAAAGGTCCCGGGATTGTTCGCCTGCGGCGACGTCGTCGGTAAACCATGGCAGGTGGCCAGGGCGGTAGGCCAGGGATGTATGGCCGGTCTCTCGGCGGCCGACTATGCGAAGGGCACAAAATGACGGTGGACGACCTGATCGCGGGGATGCTCAGAGAGGAGGGCGGGTTCCAGAAGGCCCTGCGCTCCATGCTGGAGGACGAGCTCGATATGACATTGAGCGAGTTCTGCGCTGCGTCGGGTCTTTCGCCGTCCACAATGTACAAGATACTGGAAGAGAAGCGCGAGCCGAATATCCGCACCGTGAGGGAGATCGTAAAAGCCGTTCGGATATTGGCGGACCCCGTGGCCGAACATTTTATTGCTATAATAGCGTCAAATGTGTCCATGGACCTGATTCCAGGCACGGTGGATTTGAACGGCAAGGTCATCCCGCTCAGGGAATATCCCGTGAACACGGTCGAGGATGCCATCATCGCATCTGTGCGGGCGGAGCGCGACGGCGCTCTGGCGGTGGTGTGCGCGCCGATAGTCGCACCTACTGTGGAAAAGATACTCACCATCACTGTTTCCAGAGTCATTCCAGCCGGCAGCATTCTTCGTGCGATTGACCGTCTGCAGGGTATTCTTTGAAAAATTAAAATACCACCTTTACTATTCACGCAGAAAGGTGGCAAATTGTTCGAGCTTCAGGTAGTTAGCAACACGCCGATGAACGCCGTCCCGGACGTCGACATCGTGGCGGAGACATTTCTGATACAAATAGGATATATTCCCAAGGGGTACGACCCCAAGACCTCGGCCACGGGCCTCAGGGACAGTGTCCCGTACCGTATGTTCATGGACTACTTCATGGGCAACACCTCCAAGGCGTGGACGGTCGAGGAGCTTTCTCTGCTCCTCGGGACAACCAGGCCCACCGTATACAGGCATATCAACAAGCTGAAATCGCTCGACATCCTGGAAGGGGTCGACTCCGAGTTCGAAGGCCAGAAACGAAAGGGATACCGCATAAGGTACGGGGATCTGAGCAAGGCCTGGAGCTTCACCGAGGCCAACGTGAAAATGGCGATGTACAACTACAGGTGCACCGTAGACCATCTCCAGGACCTCTTCGCAAAAAGGAAGGTATGAGAATGGCGGAAGACGGAAGCTACGAGCTCCGCCCCGGGTCCGTGTACACGGTCAGATACGGGAAGGAGGACGACAGCGTGACCGGGACCTTCCGTGGGTATACGATGATAGGTTCGGAGACCGCTGTCGTCATCGATTCCGGCGGGAAGTCGTTCTATATACCTGCCGCGGCGATCGAATGCATGGCGCTGGTCAAGCAGGCGCCCGATGAGAAACAGCATGCGGCCAACGATATCTATTACGGATGAGAAATGTCAAAAATCGCCGAACGTCTGATAGAGGCCGTCAAGTGCGGAGAGGTATCGACCCGCGACGAGCTGCAGGACCGCAAGATAAAGCTGTGCGGGGAGCTGGGCCTCAAGAACGTCCCGCCGAACTCCGAAATACTGGCCGAGGCGGCCGATGAGGACAGGGAGCTTGTTCTCCCGCTGCTGATAAAAAAACCGATGCGCACCGCCAGCGGCACCGCCGTGGTCGCCGTTATGGCATCGCCCCATCCCTGTCCCCACGGCAAGTGCACGTTCTGCCCCGGTGGGGTGGAGAACGGATCTCCCCAGTCATACACCGGAAAAGAGCCGGCCGCCCGCCGCGCGGGCAGAAATCTCTACGACCCTTACATGCAGGTCACCGACAGGATACGCCAGCTGGAGGCCATAGGGCACGACGCGTCCAAGATCGACCTTATCGTGATGGGCGGCACGTTCACATGCAGGGACCGCGAATACAAGGAGTGGTTCGTCAAAAGGTGCTTCGATGCCATGAACGGGACCGACTCCGCGGACCTGGCGTCCGCCCAGGACCTCAACGAGAATGCGGAGCACCGCTGTGTCGCAATGGCCGTGGAGACCCGTCCCGTCACCTTCAGCACCAGCGAGGCGCAGCACGCCATGAGGCTTGGGGTGACAAGGGTCGAGATAGGCGTTCAGATACTCGACGACGAAATACTGGGGGCGGTGAACCGCGGTCATACGGTGGAGGATATCGTAGAGTCCACCCGCGCCTGCAAGGAGGCCGGCATTCCCGTTGTATATCACATCATGCCCGGTCTGCCGGGGTCCGATCCCGGCAAGGACATGGAGTGCTTCAGGCGCATATTCTCCGACCCGGACTTTCGGCCGGACGGCTTCAAGTTCTACACCACTCTCGTCATTCCCGGCACCAAGCTTTACGATCTTTGGAAGGACGGAGGTTACGAGCCGTACGACACGGAGGAAGCCGTCGCACTTTTGGCGGAGATGAAGGCGGCCATTCCAGAATATGTCCGTATCCAGAGGATACAGAGGGACATACCTGTCCCTGAAATAGCGGCCGGGATACTGAAGAGCAACCTGAGGCAGCTTGTGCAGGACCGTATGGCCGAGCAGGGACGGAAGTGCCGCTGCCTCCGTTGTCGCGAGGTCGGGCACACAGGCGAAGAGCCGAGGGACCCCCGGGAGGCCGAGCTCAGGACCGTGAAGTACGAGGCGTCGGGCGGCACCGAGCATTTTATCAGCTACGAGTTCAGGGACTCGGTCATAGGATATGCGCGTCTGAGGACAGACGGCTCGGGAACCGCGGCGATAAGGGATATGAAAGTATCCGGGAGCTTCACGCCCGTCTCCGGCACAGGGTCATGGCAGCGCAGAGGGTACGACATCAATCTGGTATCCAAGGCCGAGGAGGTCGCCGCATCGGCGGGCGCTTCCGTCGTAAGGGTCACGTGCGGACCCGGGGCCCGCGGGTTCTACAGGGCCCTGGGTTACGAGCTGGACCGCCCGTATATGACAAAGAGGATCAGTTGATTATCACTTTGCCGCCATCTATGCGCAGACGGTCGGTCTCGACCACAAGCCGACCTGCTTCGTCTACCTTTGCCGGGCCGTTTATCACTGCCCCGGCGGGTTTGACCAGCAGGTACTTGATGCGCCCGTTCTCGGTATCTATGACGATGTCGTCCAAAACCCCTACCGCCGTTCCCGCGACGGTCTCGACCGCAAGGCCGATGACCTCCCTCGAAAAGAACTTAGTGCTGACCATTTAATCACCCGTAGAACGGCACCCCGCCCCATCCGTCCTTGCGCTTTTTCATCTCGCTCCCGATGCTTTCGTAGTTTCTGAAGGTCTCCGGGTCCACGGAAGGCCCGACGATCTTCATGGCGGCGGTGAAATGTCTCCTGCCGACGAACTCCGCTCCCGGGTCCTCCCTGTAGGCCGCGAGCCCCGCCTCCCTGCACAGGGCGGCGAGGTCCGCCCCCACGTACCCGTCGGTCTCCGTTGCAACGTCGATCAGGTCTATGCCGACCAGAGGCATTTTCTCGGTATGTATCTCGAGAATCCTCAGGCGGCTCCTGAGGTCTGGTTTTCCGACGAGCACCATGCGGTCGAACCTTCCCGGCCTTAGGAGCGCCGGGTCTCTCATATCGGGGCGGTTCGTTGCGGCCATTACCATGACGTTACCCATGGACCCGATGCCGTCCATCGCCGTGAGAAGCTGTGCCACGCACCTCTCCCAGGAGCCGTTCCCGTCCGTCCCGCGCCGGGGCGCGATGGAATCGAGTTCGTCGAAGAATATTATGCAAGGCGACATCTGCTTTGCCCTCTTGAAAACATGCCTGATCGCACGCTCGGTCTCTCCGAGCCACTTGCTGGCCATCTCGGGCCCGCTGACCGATATGAAGTTCGCGCCGGACTCGTTCGCGACAGCTTTGGCTATCAATGTTTTTCCGGTGCCCGGGGGGCCGTACAGCAGGAGCCCCCTTCCCGGACATATTCCCAGCCTCTCGAACGCCTTGGCGTCCTCACTGGGCATGAAGACTTCGCGGATTTCTTTCTTGATCGCGTCCAGCCCGCCCACGTCCGCCCACGTAACCTTGGGTATCTCGACCAGGACCTCTCTCATGCCGCTCGGCTCCACTTCTGCCAGGGCATCCGTGAAATCTTTCATCGTAACTCTCATCTCGGCGAGCTTGTCGTGCGGTATCGGTTTGTCGAGGTCCAGCTCCTCCATGTGCGAGCTCAGGCACTTCATCGCGCTCTCGCGGCACAGGGCGGCTAGATCCGCACCGACGAAACCCTGCGTCATTGACGCCAGCACGTCCGATTTCACGTCGTCGGCGACCGGCATGTTCCTCGTGTGGACGTCCAGTATCTCCTTCCTGGCGGCCCTTCCCGGCACGCCTATTTCGATTTCCCGGTCGAACCTCCCCGGTCTCCTGAGCGCCGGGTCGATGGAATCCTCGCGGTTGGTGGCCCCGATCACGATCACGCCCTCCCGGTCGCCCATGCCGTCCATAAGGGTCAGCAGCTGGGCGACGACCCTTTTCTCGACCTCGCCGGATACCGAGTCCCTGCTGGGCGCTATGGAGTCTATTTCGTCCAGGAACACGATGCTGGGCGCATTTTCGGATGCTTCTTTGAATATTTCGCGCAGACGCTCCTCGCTCTGCCCGTAATAACTGCCCATGATCTCCGGGCCCTGCACCGCGTAGAACGATGCCCCGGACTCGCTCGCGACGGCCTGGGCTATCAACGTTTTCCCGGTTCCCGACGGGCCATATAGCAGCACGCCTCTCGGAGGAGCGATCCCGAGCCTCTCGAAAAGCTCCGGGTGCTTCAGAGGAAGCTCCACGAGCTCCCTTATCCTCTTGAGCTCTCCGTCCAGTCCTCCGATGTCGTCGTAGTTGACGCACCGGAGCTTCCTGCCGCCGGCATGCGTATCCTTGAGGACGATCTGTGTCTCCGAAACGACCATGACCGGCCCCTGGGGGACCGTCGCCACCACAGAGAACGTCGATCGGTTGCCGAGCAGCGCTACGTTCGGCAGAAGAATGTCCAGCCCCTTGACCAGAGGCCTTCCCGTCAGGTCCTTCAAGAAGACAGCCTCTATGCCCTCCCCGTAATTCGCCTTCTTCCCATCCGGGATGTTGGGGGCCAGAGTGACCTTTTCCGCGGGCGCCGGGGTGCATCTCCTGACGGTGACGGTGTCGTCGACCCCGATCCCGGCGCTGGTGCGGGTAAGCCCGTCTATGCGGATGATCCCTCTGCCCTCGTCCTCGGGGTCCCCCTTGAACACTTTGGCGACCACGCAGCTCCGTCCGCAGATCTCCACCGAGTCGCCGACCTCCAGGCCGAGCGCGTAACGGGAGGGCGAGTCGATCCGTGCCCTGCCGTAGCCTGTTTCCGACTGTCTGCGGGCCATTCCAACCTTAAGTTCGATGGAGTCGACCATATCGTTTCCCGATTGGGATACCTTTATATGATATATTCCGAAAACCCGCAGACGCTTAGGAGCGACATGAAATATCGCCCAAATATCGTCTCCACCAGAAGGCGGTAATCGGTTCAAAACAAGACCTTATATATAAGGAAGGGTTCAGCACACATTACAAGCTTAAGCTATCTAAGGGCCTGTAGCTCAGCTAGGTAGAGCATCTGACTTTTAATCAGGTGGTCAAGGGTTCGAATCCCTTCAGGCCCGCTGATGGACTTCATGAGCGATCGAACGGCGGATCAAGTATGGGGAAAGTGGACTTCACAGATTTTAAAACATATTACCCGCAAACCCGTGGCGGGGCAGCAGGTAGGTGAAACTTTGGCAACAAACAATATCTCGTTTAACGTCCTCGAGCACAGACTAGTGCCCGAACATCACCTTCTATCCGAGGAGGATGCGGATGCGGTTCTTACTGAAATGGGAATGACCCGCGACCAGCTTCCGAAGATCAGGAAGAGCGATGCCGGAATCAAGGTGCTCGAATCAGTGCACGGCCCGATCGACGAAGGCTGCGTGGTAAAAATAGTAAGGAAAAGTGAGACAGCAGAGGAGTTCGTCGCCTACAGACTCGTCACGGGGGGAAAAGCATGAGAGATCTCGTAGACCTTTACTTTGCAGAACGCAACATAGTGAACCACCACCTCTCGTCGTTCAACGACTTCCTGGCAACACCCGACAATCCTGACAGCAGGATGCAGAGGATCGTCGACGACATCCGCGTCCCGACGGACGACACCGCCCGCGGAACGATCAGGCTAGACCCCGAACGCACCGGCGGAAGGAACATCGAGATACGCATCGGAAGGATCAGGACCGAGGCGGGCGGCATAGACCCGGCCTCCAAGCCCACCGTGCGCATCGAACCCCCGAAGGTCATGGAGGCCAACGGGTACAGCCACGAGCTTGTGCCGATGGAGGCCAGGCTCAGGAACCTCAACTATCTCTCGCCTGTTTACGTGCGCTTCGAGGCGTTCGAGGACGGGGAGGAAATACCGATACCCGAGGGCGACAAATGGATCAGGGTCGGAGACATGCCGATGATGGTCAAGTCCAAGGGATGCAATCTCAACAGGGACGTCATAGGCCGCAGGCTCGACCGTAACCTATCGGACGAGGACTACCGCAAGGCGCTGATCATGAACAAGGAGGACCCCGAGGAGCCCGGAGGGTACTTCATCATAGGAGGGACCGAGAGGGCCCTGATAACGCTCGAAGACCTGGCCCCCAACAGGGTCATGGTCGAATACAACGAGAAGTACGGCGCGGCCATGGAGGCCGCGAAGGTGTTCTCGCAGAGGGAAGGCTACCGTGCCCTCACCCTCGTGGAGAAGAAGAAGGACGGAATGCTCATGGTATCCGTCCCTGTCGCATCGAGCTCCATACCGCTCATCGCATTGATGAAAGCGCTGGGAATGGAGTCCGACCAGGAGATATTCGAAACGATCGTATCCGACGACGCGATGACCAACACCGTTTACGCCAACATCGAGGCATCGCTCGACAAGAAGACGTACGCGCCCAACGGGTATCATACCACCGAGGACGCGATTCTGTTCCTCGAGAGGAACTTCGCCGCCGGACAGGCCAAAGAGTACAGGACCAAGAAGGTCGAGAGCATCCTCGACCATTCGCTGTTGCCCCACCTCGGAGACACGCCCGAGGACCGCATGAAGAAGGCCATCTACCTGGGCCGTATCGCACGTTCGGTCCTCGAACTTTCGCTCGGCAAGAGGAAAGAGGACGACAAGGACCACTACGCCAACAAGAGGCTCAAACTCTCCGGAGACCTGATGGAGGATCTTTTCAGGACAAGTTTAAGCAGCCTCATGAAGGACCTGAAGTACCAGCTCGAGAGGAATTGGGGGAGGAAGAGGAACGAGCTCAACATCGCTTCGTCGATTCGTCCCGACCTGCTCACCCACAAACTGCTACATGCCCTCGCCACGGGAAATTGGGTCGGCGGACGTGCAGGGGTTTCTCAGCTTCTCGACAGGACATCCAACCTTTCGGCGATGTCCCATCTCAGGAGGATAACCTCTTCCCTTACCAGGAGCCAGCCTCATTTCGAGGCCCGTGACCTGCATCCCACCCAGTGGGGAAGGCTCTGCCCGTCCGAAACCCCGGAAGGACAGAACTGCTGTCTGGTAAAGAACGCTGCCCTGATAATCGACGTTTCCGAGGGATTTCCCGGTCAGGACGTCAAATGGACGCTCCGTGACCTCGGTCTCGGCACCGTCAAGGACAATGGCACGCGCGTCTTCGTCAACGGAGACCTCGTGGGAACGCACGACTCGCCCAGGGACCTGGTGTCCCAGATAAGGGAACGCAGAAGGGTCGGCATATTGTCCAACGAGATCAACATCCGTTACGACGAGGAGATGGACGAGGTCGTCATCAATTGCGACGAGGGGCGCCTGAGGCGCCCGTTGCTGATCATCAAGGACGGCAGGACCACGATCACAAGAAAACACCTCGAGAGCATCCGCGAGGGCAAAGTCAGATGGAGCGACCTGTTCCGCGAGGGCATCGTGGAATGGATCGACGCCGAGGAAGAGGAGGACCTGCTGGTCCTCGTAGACCCCTACGATGTCCCGGACAGATGCGAGCACTGCAACCACACTCTTTCGCCGATGGACACCGATTGGATGAACCCCGGCAACGAGGGCGACGAGATACTGAAGTGCAAGTGGTGCGGCGGAGAGTTCTCTGTTCCAAGCAAGATCACAAAGGAGCACACCCACATGGAACTGGACCCGATGGTCATCCTGGGAGTGGCGGCAGGAGTGGTCCCGTACCCGGAGCACAACTCCGCTCCCCGTATCACCATGGGCGCAGGAATGGCCAAGCAGGCGCTGGGGATTCCTGCGGCGAACTACCGCATAAGACCTGACACCAGAAGCCACCTGATGCACTATCCCCAGGTGCCGATGGTTCAGACCGAGACGATGAAGTTCATCGGTTACAACCACAGGCCCGCCGGTCAGAACTTCTGCATCGCCGTGCTTTCGTACCACGGCTATAACATAGAGGATGCATTGGTCATGAACAAAAGCTCCATTCAGAGGGGCCTCGGGCGTTCTACGTTCCTGAGGTCGTACCGTTCGGAGGAGCGCCGCTATCCCGGCGGCCAGGAGGACCATTTCGAGGTCCCGTCACCCGACGTGATGGGCGCGCGCACGGACCTTTCGTACGCCTCGCTGGGCGAGGACGGCCTCATATATCCCGAGGCGGAGATCTTGGGAAGCGATGTGCTCGTCGGAAAGACATCTCCCCCCAGATTCCTCGAGGAAGAGACAGATTTCCTGACCCCGCAGAAGAGGAGGGAGACATCGGTCACCGTCAGGCCGGGAGAGACCGGATACGTCGACTCGGTAATGGTTACGGAATCGGAGAACGGTTCGAGGCTCGTCCGCGTAAAAGTGAGGGACCAGAGGATCCCGGAGCTCGGGGACAAGTTCTGCTCCAGGTTCGGACAGAAGGGGGTCATAGGCAAACTGGTGGACCAGTGCGACATGCCCTTCACCTGCCAGGGGGTGACACCGGACCTGGTCGTCAACCCCCACGGAATACCTTCGCGTATGACCATAGGGCACGTGCTCGAAATGATCGCCGGAAGGGTCGGGTCCATGGAGGGACGTCTTGTCGACGGAACTGCGTTCTCGGGAGAGAACGAGGGGTCGATACGTGACGGCCTGGTCAGGAACGGCTTCAAGAACGACGGTAAAGAGGTAATGTACGACGGAACAACAGGCCGTATGATCCAGATGGACGTCTATACCGGTGTGATCTTCTACGAGAAGCTGCACCACATGGTCAGCGGAAAGCTGCACGTGCGTTCCAGGGGCCCGGTCCAGATCCTTACGCGTCAGCCCACCGAGGGGCGTTCCAGACAGGGAGGTCTCAGATTCGGTGAGATGGAGCGCGACTGTCTGATAGGCCATGGAGCGGCGATGGTCATCAAGGACCGTCTGCTGGACCAGTCCGACGGAACCCAGCAGTATGTCTGCGGGAACCCGAAGTGCGGTCATGTTGCCATAATGAACAGGTTCGGGAACCTTTACTGCCCGGTGTGTAAGAACACGACGAACATCCACCTCGTGCAGACATCTTATGCGTTCAAGCTTCTCATGGACGAGCTGCTGTCGCTTGGTGTCGCCATGAGGCTTCAGTTGGAGGACCTAAGATGATGAGAGGTATCACGAAGAGGATCGGCTCGATCAAGTTCTCCTGCGTCTCCCCGGAGGAGATCAGGAAGATGTCCGCCACCAAGGTAATAACGGCGGACACCTACGATGACGAGGGATACCCGATCGACATGGGACTTATGGACCCCCGTATGGGAGTCATAGAGCCCGGGCTCCGCTGCAAGACCTGCGGATGCAAAGTGGACGAATGCCCCGGGCACTTCGGACACATAGACCTCGCTCTTCCGGTAATACACGTCGGCTTCGTCAAGGACATCAAGATGCTCCTTGAGAGCACATGCCGCTCTTGCGGCAGGCTCATGCTGACGCCGGACCAGATAAGCGAGACCAGGAACGACATGGATCGCATGGAGGAACTGGGCGGCGACACGATGGACGCAAAGAACTTCGCCAAGGTCACCGCCAAAGGAGCGTCCACCAAAGGCCTATGTCCGTACTGCAACGCAGAACAGATCAAGATAAAGCTCGACAAGCCCACGACCTTCAGGGAGGTCGACGACAACCACAAGCTGACCCCCAAGGAGGTCCGCGAGAGGCTCGAACGCATCACCGACGAGGACCTTGCAACCCTGGGCTTCGACCCTTCGACCTGCAGGCCCGAGTGGATGGTGCTGACGGCACTGGCCGTCCCGCCGGTCACCGTCAGGCCTTCGATCACGCTCGATTCGGGCGACAGGTCCGAGGACGACCTGACCCACAAGATGGTCGATGTCCTGAGGATCAATCAGAGGCTGAGGGAGAACCGCGACGCCGGTGCGCCCCAGCTGATCGTCGAGGACCTCTGGGAGCTTCTGCAGTACCACATCACCACATACTTCGACAACCAGACGTCCGGAATACCGCCCGCGAGGCACAGATCCGGTCGTCCGTTGAAGACGCTGACCCAGAGGCTTAAGGGAAAGGAGGGGCGTTTCAGGTCCAATCTTTCAGGTAAGCGTGTGAATTTCTCTGCCCGTACGGTCATTTCCCCCGACCCGATGCTTTCCATCAACGACGTAGGGATACCCGCCCTCGCCGCCAGGGAGCTGACCGTCCCGGTCCACGTAAACGAACACAACATCGAGATTCTCAAGGAGCTCGTCGCCCGCGGGCCTACGCCGCCCGACGAAGGCGAGTACACGCCCGGAGCGAACTACATCATAAGGCCCGACGGAAGAAGGATCCGCGTGACCGACCGCAACGCACAGGATGTCGCGGAGGGACTCGAGCCGGACTACACGGTCGAGAGGCAACTGGTAAACGGCGATGTCGTCCTGTTCAACAGGCAGCCATCTCTGCACAGGATGTCCATGATGGCGCACCGCGTAAGGATAATGGACGGGCGCACTTTCAGGTTCAACCTGTGCGACTGCCCTCCATACAACGCAGACTTCGACGGAGACGAGATGAACCTCCATGTCCTGCAGTCCGAGGAGGCCCGCGCCGAAGCCCGCATCCTCATGCAGGTCCAGGAGAACATCCTTTCCCCGAGGTACGGGGGCCCCATCATAGGGGCGATCCACGACCACATCACCGGAGCGTATTTCCTAACGCACATGAGCCCGCGTTTCGACAGGTTCCAGGCGGCCAACATAATGTCCAAGTTGCCCGATGTCGGGATGCCGGAGCCAATGATCGATGAGAAAGGGAACATGTACTGGACAGGCAAACAGCTGTTCTCTTCTGTTCTCCCGGAAGGTTTCCGCACCACTTTCAAGGCTAACATATGCCAGAACTGCCCGGTGTGCAAGAAGGAGAACTGCGAGTACGACGCTTATGTCAAGATACGCAACTCCCAGCTTTTATGCGGTACCATAGATGTAAAGGCAATAGGCAACAGCAAAGGTAAGATCGTCGACCGCATCGCCCGTGACTACGGGTCCGACGAGGCCACCAAGTTCATAAACCATGTGACCAGGCTCGCCCTCGGCGCCCTGATGAACCATGGGTTCAGCACGGGGATCGGCGATGAGGACATACCGGAGGAAGCGGTCCTTCAGATCAACAGCTTCAGCCAGGAGTGCATCTCCGAGGTGTCCAGGCTGGTGGAGTCATACCAGGAAGGCACGCTCGAGCAGATGCCCGGACGCTCCCTCAGGGAGACGCTGGAAGTCAAGGTCATGTCCCAGCTGGGGGCTGCCCGTGACGAGGCCGGTAAGATAGCAGGAAAACATCTCGGTATGAGCAACCCCGCCGTCATCATGGCCAAGGCCGGTGCGCGCGGTTCGATGCTCAACCTGTCCCAGATGGCGGGATGCGTCGGCCAGCAGTCGGTCCGCGGTGAGAGGCTGACCAGAGGATACTGGAACAGGACCCTGTCGCACTTCGACAAGGGCGACATGGGCGCATACGCAAGGGGATTCTGCTCCAATTCTTATAAATCAGGACTCACCCCGACCGAGTTCTTCTTCCACTCCATGGGAGGCCGCGAAGGACTGGTCGATACGGCGGTAAGGACGTCCAGGTCCGGTTACATGCAGAGGAGGCTGGTTTCGGCCCTCGAGGACCTGAAACTGACCTCCGACGGCACGGTAAGGAACACTATCGGGATGGTAATACAGTTCAAGTACGGAGAGGACGGGGTCGACCCGACCAGGTCCGTGCGCGGCAAGGCGATCGACCTGGACGATCTGTTCGCAGAGGTCCTGGGCGACGACGCCGCCGAGAACATGATACGCATAGATGAAAACGACATCGGCGAGGACTACGGCGCAAAGGAGAAGGACGAGATGGAATTCATCGAGGACGAAGAGTCAGAAGAGTTCGAAGAATCCGGCGAATCCGATTACGAATCCGGAGGTGAGTGACAATGGCCAAGAAAGACACCATGAATGCCCTGATAAGGCGCGGGATCAGCGAGGAGGCCGCCGCGCTGCTGATGACCAAGTACAACACCCTCGGAGATGTGGAAGCGATATCCCAGGGAGACATCGAGGACCTTGGGATATCTTCCGAGGAGGCCGAATCCATCGTTATGAAACTCTCCAAACGCCCTTCACGCACCACCACCGCAAAGGTGAAGAAAGAGATCGAGGAGGCCGTACCGGCTTTCACCGCGAAGGAGATCACGCGCACGCACCACCGAACCCCGGAGCAGACGATGCTCCTGGATGTGGCCAGGTCCAAGGGATATGCGTTCCCGATGAAGATCATCTCCGACATAGCATCCCGTATTGCCGGGAACGACTTCAGCGAAGATGTCTGCGAAAAGCTCGTGGACAGGGCATGGGACATGTACACATCCCACCTCATGGACCAGAACGAGTCCGCGGGTGTCATGGCGGCCCACTCGATAGGCGAGCCGGGCACTCAGATGAACATGCGTACCTTCCACTATGCGGGAGTCGCCAACATCAACGTTACACAGGGTCTTCCGAGGCTCATCGAGATCGTTGATGCCAGGCGTGTTCCGAGCACGCCGTCGATGGAGGTCCCTCTTCTGGGGATCGCCGCCGAGGACGAAAGCGTCGCACGTCACGTAGCTTCGGAGATCGAGATGACCGTGCTTACGGACGTCGCCGAGATATCCACGGACGTTACGAACATGCGCATCATCATCGCGCCCAGTGCCCACAAGATGGACAAGCGCGGTGTGACCATAGACGAGATGTTCGAAAAACTGAACAAGATAAAAGCCGTTCGCGGTCTGATCGAAAAGACGGATTTCAGTATAACGATAACGTCCGATCTGCAGTCGTTCAAAAAACTGCAGACCATGTACGACTCCATAAAGAACGCCAAAATAAAAGGCATCGACGGAATCGCCAGAGCGGTCCTCAGCAAAAGCAAGGACACCGGCAGGTACGAGATAGTCACCGAAGGCAGCAACCTGAAGGAAGTCCTGAAGGTCGAAGGGGTCGATTCGCCGAATGTCATGACAAACAGCATATTGGAGGTGGCAGACGTTCTGGGGATCGAGGCGGCCAGGAATGCGATCATACATGAGGCCGGAGAGACGCTGGGAGAAGCAGGATTGGACGTAGACATAAGGCACATCATGCTGGTAGCAGATCTGATGACCAACGACGGATCGGTCAAGGCCATCGGAAGGCACGGAGTGTCCGGAAAGAAGTCGTCGGTGCTCGCGAGGGCAGCGTTCGAGATAACCGCAGCCCACCTGCTGCATGCGGCAATGGTGGGAGAGGTCGATCACCTTGAAGGTGTGACGGAAAACATCATAGTGGGACAGCCGGTGACGCTAGGAACCGGCGCCGTAAACCTGATTTATACACCCAGGAAAAGAATGAAGGGGGATGAAGAATGAGCGAAGAAAAAGTCGATATAAGCAGAGCGCTGAAATCGGCCATTACCACAGGTAAGGTCGAGTTCGGAGTAGACCAGACGGAGAAGGCCATAAGAGCGGGCAAGGCCCAGATGATAGTATTGGCCAGAAACTGCCCCAGCGAATCGCTGAAAGGAGAGGTAGGCGTGAAGGTCCACATCTACGATGGCAATAACATGGAGCTCGGAGCTCTTTGCGGAAAGCCCTTCTCGGTCTCGGCGCTGGCCGTCATCGACAAAGGCACATCAAACATACTTACGCTGTGAGTAAAATGCCTGCAGAGATAGTCATCACAGAGGATACCCTCAGGTACATCGCGCTGTTCCAGGAGGTGACCCACACGAATGCGGTGGATTGCATGGACACTCCGGACAAGCTCGTCTTCGTGGTCGAGGCGGGACAGGGCAACATAGCGGTGGGCAAGAAAGGGGATCATATGATCAGACTGAAGGACCTTACCGGGAAGAACATCCAGGTCGTCGAGCACTCGGCAGACCCGGAGCAGTTCGTAATGAATGTCTTCCACATCTACAATCCTCAGAAGGTCACGATAGAGAAACGCGGGGAGATCACCCACGCTACCGTCACGGTAGATCCGGAGCTCAAGGGCAGGGCTATAGGGAAAGAGGGCAAGAACCTCCGCATAGCCAGAGATATCGTGAACAGACATCACGACATACAGAGTCTAAGCGTAGACTGATCCCTCCCCCAGGGGTCGTCTCCGGGGTGAAACCTGTTAATCAGCCACGGGCGTGGTGGCCGAGAGGCACCCTCTCGACCTCCAGCCTGTCCGCGGTCGGATATTCTTCTATGAGGTAGCACTTGTAAGGCAGCTCGTCCGCAAGCTCCTGCAGCACCCAGGAGGCCGCCTCCATCCTATTGCGTTTTCTGTCGATGAAGAGCAGGGCTTCCGGAACTTCATATTTCGTCATCAGCAACGCTGCCGCTTCGTCGAGGTCGTCCGCGTAAAGAATCCCTCTGAGGACCGTGCCTTCCTCTGTAACGACATCATATTCCTTCGCGGTGTTGTTCGCCATGCGTATCAGACGGCGCCTGAGCTGTATGCCGTCTTTGAAAGAGGAGGAGCAGAAATGAATCCTCCTGCCACGGTTCAAAGCAATAAGTGCCAGTGCGGTTTCTTCCGATCCCCTGATCGCTGAAGATATGTCGTCTTTCAGCTTGTATTTGTTCTCTTTCATCATATCCCAGTTGCTTTCCGAGAACTCGAGCTCGTTCAGGTTGACGAAAGAAACGCCGGCCGAGAAAGCGCGGGATATCATCGAGTTCAGATCCTTCTCGCGCCCCGGAAGGGCGGGGACCTCTATGCCGACCTCCAGACCCCCTATTGAAACGATCTTCTCCAGGTCTTTGGTATCGAAGTTCCCCCATTCGCTGTTGCGGGGATGGAACCTGACCTCGTCAAGACCGGCTTCCCTGAGCAGTTTTATTTTGTCTGGGTCTATTGTCGAGGTATACAGGTGGATATGATGTTTCGGACCGAAGTGCTCCTTCAGCATCTGTATGTAATGCACAGTGCGATCCATGTCGCAGAGCGGGTCGCCGCCGGTTACACCGGTCCCCATGGCGTCCATGGCCTCCGCCTCGCCGATTATTTCCGCGTCGGAGAGCGCCCTAAGCTCATTGGCGAATGTGCCAGCATTTCCCTTTTTTTCCAACGATACAGGGCAGTACGGGCATCCGGTATAGCATATCCCGGTAACGAAAAGTACCATCTTCGAACCTTCGGAGCAAAGAAGGCACCCCTTAGCGAGTTTGCCGTCGGCCGCGGAACCGCACTCCAACCTCCTTACAGTCATGAACGTAAACCGCTCCGACGTTTTATTAACTCTCCCTGAGCTATCGGGAAACTATGAAAAAGGACACTCGTTTGGTCCTCGCTTTAGACGAGACCGATGGCAAAAAGGCATTGGCGATAGCCGATGCGGTATCTGACTGTGTGGATGCAGTGAAGATCAACTGGCCGCTGGTACTTTCTTCCGGTCCGGAAATGATAGACAAGCTGGCCGAACACAATGACGTCATCTGCGACTTCAAGGTCGCCGATATACCCAACACCGTTCGACTTATCGTGGAGAACTGTGTCTCACGCGGGGCCGCGGCGATCATCGTTCACGCATTCACAGGCGACGACTCCCTGGCGGCAGCAGTGGCGGCAGCAGGAACCGACGCCGAGATATTCGCCGTGACGGAGATGAGCCACCCAGGGGGGCAGATATTCACTGCAAAACATGCGGTCGAAATGGCCGAGATGGGAGTCAGATGCGGGGCATCCGGGTTCATTGCACCGGCAACAAGGCCCGACGGCATCGCGGCAATCCGGTCTGTCGTAGGGAAAAAGACCATCCTTTCGCCAGGTGTCGGCGCCCAAGGCGGAAGCGTGGCGTCGGCGATTTCGGCAGGCGCCGACTATGTAATAGTCGGGCGCTCGATATACACGTCCAAGGACCCGAGGTCCGTCGCAAAAAAACTATGCGACGAAGTAGAGCGGTGCGCGGACCTCTGAATTTATAATGGGCACGCACCCGTAAACCTATAAATAGGCAATCAAACATCAATCGCCACCTTAAAGGACGGAGACCCTTATAATGCGTAAATTCGGAAAGGCAAAATCTTCCCAGGAGACTGAGAAGAGGGTCCTGGCCACCAAAGACGGCGGCGAAGGATCTTGGATAAAAAGACACTGGCTCCTGCTGACGCTTCTTCTGATAGTTGCGCTGGCGATCGCCGTCAGGACAGTCTTCTCGTTCGGTATATCCGCGGGAAGCAACTTCGCCCTGTCAGGCGCGGGGTCATCTGAACACCAGCACACGATCGAGAACATCCTTACGGGCGCATTCGGGCTTTCCGACCCCTCGCTCAACTACCCGTACGGCGGAACCTCGGTCCAACCTCCGCTGGTCGACTTCATATTGGCGTTCTTCGCATGGGCGGCCACGTTGCTGGGAGTATCCGTCCCTACCGCAGCCGCAGGCGCGCTCGCGTTCTCCGGTCCAATAGCGGCGGCGATATCATGCGTCCTCGTGTACATCCTGGGAAAGGAGATGTTCGACAGGACCGTAGGTCTCGTCTCCGCGCTTCTGTTCGCCACCCTTCCGCTGCCAATCGTGATGTCTGTGTTCTCCAACGGGAACGAGATGAGCATCGTCGTGATGTTCTTCGTGGCGGCCATGCTTTTCATGGCCAGGGCGATGAACGCCCTCGACAGCGGCCGTGAGGCAGGTATAAAAGGTGCATTCTCCAAGGGAGTTCTGAAATACACCATACCCGCAGGCCTTCTGTTCGCGGCGATAGCGCTTTCATGGAACGGATTCCGCATGATCATCGTCATGCTGGTGTTCCTAATGGTCGCCCAGGCGGTATTCGCGCGCCTCAAGGACCGCGACTTCGGTGCGATTTTCGGCTCGTATCTCACGATAATAGTCATCGGGCTCGCGGTATCGGTCCCCTAC
The DNA here is from genome assembly GCA_011620825.1 of Candidatus Methanomethylophilaceae archaeon. Taxonomy (GTDB): domain Archaea; phylum Thermoplasmatota; class Thermoplasmata; order Methanomassiliicoccales; family Methanomethylophilaceae; genus VadinCA11. The sequence continues at coordinate 19,433 of WOYN01000036.1, forward strand.
TATGTGGCCGCAGGCCTATTCTTCGCAGTGTTCACCGGACCTCTGACCATAGCGGTCATATCTGTCGCATGCGTAGGATTGTTCTACGTTGTCAGGGCGAGGCCCAAAATACAGTCCATGCTCATCCCGGTGATCGTTGCCGCGGCTGCATTGGCGGTCCTTTATCTGGCTGTCCCTTGGCTGTTCAATGATGCAGTATACGGGAACCGGATCTATGAAACGTCGCTCCTAGCGTCGATCCTCCTGCCACAGCACATACCGATATCGTACATGGCCACATTCTACGGCTGGGCTACAGTTTGGATGCCGTTCGTGATCTTCGCGTACATGCTTTACAGGTTCGGCAAGAAGGCTCATTCGGAGGCCTATCTGATGTCGATGCTCTGGATCATCGGAGTTTTCGTGCTCAGCTGGCTGTCTTTCGAGAGCGCCATAATGGCCGGGGCGATGTATTCCATAGCGATCGCCGCGGTCATAGTCAAACTGATCCGCGGCGTCGACATGAGGACCTATTTGGCAACCATCAGGGGAGGCGGGTTCAAGGCAAGTCTTAAGAAGTTCCTGAAGCCCGAGCCCTTCATCTCTTTAATATGCGTCCTTTTGCTGGTAGTCGCGCCCAACGCCATGCTGGCCGCAGATGCAAGCATCTCTACCAACCAGGAGAGCGATATGTCCACGGACTATCTGGGCGGCCTGGGATATTCCATCAACACCGAGGAAAGCGACCCCATGAACAAGGTCTGGGACACATACTCGGCCATATCTAAGGATGGGGCCATAGTCACATGGTTCCAGGACTCGTCCGCAGCGGTGGACAAAGGAGGATTCGTTTCTCTCACCAGCGATTCCGGACAGGGCGCATCGGCGGCGTCCAACATCATACTCGCAGAAGGTTCCGAGGGAGCACTTGCCGCAATGGCCATGCGCCTGATAATCGCAGACGGAACAGGAAGCTACTCCGACCTGATAGACGCGGCCGGCCTTGGCGACCTGGAGTCGTTGATCAATGACCCGGCGGCCTGCAGGGACACGATCCTTAAGAACCCCGACGTCTACCCCGGGATATCGGGAGACCTCAGCGACGAGAACGCCGTTTATATCCGCACGGTGCAGTACATAACCGATAATCTGACAGAGCCAGAAGTCATAGGGTTCTACAATGATGTCTGCGACGAGCGCGGAGACGGCGGGATTGCGTACGTGGCTCTCAACGCGGGAATGATACCCCTCTACTACGGGGACGGTTCTTCGTTCTCGACACTGGCATATCTAAACGACTACTCCGCTGACTCGAACGGCGCGTACACCAAGTTCTTCACATATGGATACAGCGGGGTCAGCTACACGGATGCGATGTACGAATCCTTCCTGTGGAAGGCCATCTTCGGCGTAACCGACGAATCGCCCGGCGTCACCAGCCTGGCATACGAACTCGCCTACAGCGACGGGACCGTCACCGCACAGCCCGGACTCGGGCTCAGCGGGTTCGAAGTGGAATACTGGCAGGTCAAATACAACCCCGACGGCGACGCAGAATTGAACGGCGACGGATGGGTCTACATGGACGGCTATGAGGCCATCGAACTGCAGAAGGCGAACGGCGGACTGATCAACTACTTCTCGAGCATCGTGCTTCTCAGGGTGTCGGACGCATCGGACGAGACCGCGGTCAGCGGCCAGCTCACTTACGACGGCGCAACGCCCCTCGAAGGCGCGAAGGTCGCTGTGTTCAAAGAGGATGAGAACGGAACACCCGTCCAGCGCTCCACCTCCTTCACAGGTGCCGACGGTGTCTATTCGATAATGATTCCCACCTCCGGGAACTACGAGATCAAAGTATACACGGGGACCGATCTGACCGTCGGAGGCACGTTCATAGAGACGATCGCAGATCCAGAGGTCACGACGGACATAACCGCATCCACGATCTCCGGGACTGTGGCAGGCGTCACCGGCTCTGTGAAGGTCACGGCCACGGGGCTGTATTCCGGAACGAGTGTGACGGTCGACTCTAATGACCGCGGCGAATACACGTTCCCGGCTATGCCCTCGGATAAATACACTGTAACCGCGACTCTCG
>WOYN01000116.1:0-1865 GCA_011620825.1 Candidatus Methanomethylophilaceae archaeon
CCCGCACTGCGGGCTTGCCACGTACCTGTTCCAGTCGGAGGACGGCAAGGTCACGCCGCTTCCGAGGTTCGTCAACATAAGAATGTTTTCTGACGGAATCAACGAGATCGCAGGGAAGATGGAAGGCTCCAAGTTCAGGAAACTGAGAGCGATCAGCTTGCTGAGGCTGCTCAACAAGTGCGTCGATGGCAGCAAGATGCCCCCGGGAATGACCAAGAAAAAGTTCATCGAAGCAATAACAAGCATCGTAGGGAGCAAGTCCAAGAAGACCCTCGCTTTGTTCTCGTGGAAGATGATGTACGTCGGCGCTATGCATTTCCAGGACTCGTTCAACTACGACGTCGCAAGGGTCGAGCGTTGCGCGATCCACTACATAACGCCGGACCTGAAGGTTATACCCTTCTGCGCCTACAACGGCGGACCGGAATACCGTGACGAGGTCGAGGCCAAGTTCTCTATTCCTCTTGCGGAATGGAAACAGCGGAACAAAGAAGAGGCGAAAGCGCTGGAAGAAGCAATGGTGGTCCCTGAAGACCAGAGGGCCTGAGGTTATAAAATGACGATATTGGTTGATTTTTATAAATGCCTGCACTGCGGGGGATGTGTCGGGTCCTGTCCGAAGAACGCTATATTTCTGAACGACTTTGTTCTTGAATTCAACGATAAATGCAACTCCTGTGAAAGATGCGTTAAAATCTGTCCGGTCGCGGCGCTCAGGATGGAATGATAATATGAAAACCTACAACTGCGATATAGTGATCGTCGGTGCGGGACCGGGCGGCAGCATGGCCGCCAAATTCTGTGCACAGGCAGGGCTGGAAACGATTCTGATCGAAAAGAAGGCTGAGATAGGCGCGCCCCTGAGATGCGCCGAAGGCGTTTCTAAGAAATGGCTCGAGGAGGTCGGGATAGAGCCCGACCCGGCATGGATTTGTGCTGATATGGCCGGAGCCGTGATAAAATCCCCAAGCGGATATACGTTCCAGCTCGATGAGAGCAAGGCAGGGTCCGAGGTCGGATACGTGCTCGAAAGGCATCTGTTCGACAAAGCCCTGGCCAGGGACGCCGCGGAAGCAGGCGCCAAGATAATGATGCGCACCTCGTGCACCGACGTGATAAGAAAGGACGGAAAGCTTGCAGGTATCAAGGCCAAGAGCATGGGCGAGCCCATCGAGATCTATGCAGATTGCGTCGTCGCCGCGGACGGATACGAGTCCCAGGTAGCAAGGTGGGCCGGCGTCGAAACGACACCTAAGATGAACGATATCGATACATGTATTCAGTACAGGATGTCCAATATCGATATCGACCAAAAGTACTGCGAGTTTGTCATAGGCAACGAGATAGCGCCCGGAGGGTATCTATGGATATTTCCCAAGGGGAACCGCTCCGCCAACGTCGGCATCGGTATAATGGCCAAGCGCTGTAAGGAACCCGGCGACCCCAAATTTTATCTCGACAAATTCGTCGCAGGCGATGACCGCCTGAAGAACGGCCAGATTCTGGAGATCGTAGGAGGCATGGTATCTACATGCCCCGGACTCGATTCCGCCACCGCTGACAACCTCGTAATCGTAGGAGATGCGGCAAGGGTAATCGATCCGATCACCGGCGGAGGCATATGCCACGCATGCAGGACAGGGATGTATGCCGGGAAGGTGCTCGCCGAATGCGCTAAAAAGAAGGATTTCTCGAAGGTTGCGCTCAAACCTTACGAGAAACTGTGGCGCGATAGGATGGAGGATAAGATATACAGGAACTGGATGGCTAAAGAGAGGCTCAACGAGCTCGATGACGATACGATCGACGATCTCATCAAGATCATAAGCACGTCAGCCATCGAAGAGGTCAACGTGTACAACCTT
>WOYN01000116.1:1875-4263 GCA_011620825.1 Candidatus Methanomethylophilaceae archaeon
CTGAAGGTCATCAAGGACAAGTATCCTAAGGTCGTCGAAGGCTTCGAAGACCTTATCTGAAACATTTTCACCGGCCGGAAGGCCGGTGTGATATTTTTATGAAGTTTTATCGACCGTCACGCCGGGCACCCCGGTCTTGACGATCATGGGCGTCCCACCATGTAGGCGGATAGTCTCGCATACCTTTTCCGGTTCATCGGTCAGAGCGATCATGCTCCCGCCTCCCCCTGCACCCGTCAGCTTGGCGCCGTAGGAACACTCGGCCGCCGCATCCACCAACCGGTTAAGTTCCGGGCCGGAGACCCCTAGTATCGACAGTAGTTTGTGGTCGGCGGTCATCAGCTCGCCCAACCTTACCCTGTCGTTCCTGCGCAACGCGTCAGTGCCATCAAGGGTTATGGAGCCGATCTCGTCCACTATGTCTTTGGCAAAACGGTTGCGGTCCTTATACCTGCGGACCTTTTCGACCAGAGGGCCGGTCAGTGCCTTGATCCCCGTATAACCGACAACGAATGTCATTTCGGGCGCGTGGATATCGCAGACCTCCCATTTATTGCCGTTGCGTTCTATCGTCCACAGCGGATCTCCATCGCTGGGTATGTTCACGGTGATTCCCCTGCCGTGCACGGATGCAGAAGTATCCATCGGGCTTCCGATTCCCTGGGCGCTGAACTCGGCCTCATAGGCCTCATCTATTATATCTTTCTCATCTGCGGGCTTTCCAATCAGAGTGCGTACAGCGCAAGATAGCGCCGCCGACAATGCAGCGGAAGAACCGAGTCCGGACCCGGACGGCAGATCGCTGTCCGTCCCGATACTTATGCTATGAACCTCGTGTTCTCCCAGGATATACCTCATATGGGGATGAAGGGACAGATCGTCCGGCATTCCGTTCAATAGGAGCCTGCTGCTTTCCGTGACCGTACACCTGAAGCGCCTGTCTATCGCCAGCACCACTGCGGGTTTTCCATATACGACAGCGTGCTCTCCCAGGACCACGAATTTTCCCGGAGCAGATGCGGTCGCCGATCTCATTCGAGCAGCCCGTATCTCTTCATGCTTTCAGCAATAGCATCATTAGGATTCCTCTGTCCAAGCAAAGGCTGAGATATAGACCACCACTGTTCCTCGAACTCTCTGAGGGCAGCCTCGTACTGCTCGTCATCTTCGAACTGCTTTGGGTCGATGCTCAGAAGAGCTTTGCTCTGCTCTTTGAAGAGGTCCACGCCGTACTTCCTGTTAGTAAGTGCCACGCCTATGTAGCTGTCAAAGGCGTATGTCATCTCTTCCGATATTTCGTCAGGTGTGGCCTCCATGACCATGTCCAGGACCGAGTTGATGGCCATTTTGAATATCAGCTCGCGCTTCGCATCCTCTGGCATCTTCTCGGTATCAATAGATTCCATCATGTCTTCGAATATCAGGTCGCGGAGTGCCGAAACCCTGTTGGGGTTCTTGCCGAAAAGCTGTTTGGCCAGCATTTCCTCCTCAGACTCTTCCGCATCGTTTCCGAACAGTCCCGCGTTGGGGTCGCAATTGTCATCGTTCATTTTCTAAGCTCCTTGACAGTCTCTTCGAGTATATCCATTCCTGCTGATATTTTCTTCTCATCGGCGGCATACGAGAATCTGAGATGGCCTTCCCCGTATTTCCCGAACGCAGAACCGGGGGTACATATCAGGCCCTTGGTCACCAGCGTGTCGGCAAGTTCCTGAGAGCGTATCTTCATGTCGAAAGACGGGAAGGCGTAGAACGCACCTTTAGGCGGAACTATGCTCATTCCATCGATATCGTTGATCCTCTCCGTGATCAGGTTGCGCCTGGATCTGAATATATTCCTGGCAGCTTCCAAGTACGTATCGATCTCAGGAAGTGCGGCTAGCACACCATACTGAGACGGCATCGCGGGGCTGGCACATACGTGGTACTGCATCTTTATCAGATCTGTCATATATTCCTGGTCTGCACATATGAATCCCAATCTCCAGCCGGTGACGGCCATCATCTTGGAGAATCCGTTGACAACGACGGCGCGGTCGAGTCTGTTCATAAACGATAGGTGTTTACCTTCGTAGACGAAGGAATCATAGACTTCGTCCGCCAGGATGCAGACGTCGTAATCATCGGCAACGTCCAGAAGCGCATTGTATGATTCTTGTGAAAGAACCCCTCCGGTCGGGTTCGAAGGATTGTTCACAACAATCATCTTGGTGCGGTCGGTTATCTTGCTCTGGATATCATCGATATCCGGCTGAAAGTCCCCATCGGTGAGTCTGTATTCCGAATACGTCCCTCCGGCTAGAACGGAATGCGGCCCATAGATGACGAATCCCGGGCTCGGGACAAGCATCTCGTCGCCAGGGTCGATGAAGGACTGCGATACTTCCA
>WOYN01000042.1 GCA_011620825.1 Candidatus Methanomethylophilaceae archaeon
GTCCAGTGCGGTTACTGTATCTCTGTGTGCGAGACCCACGGGCAGACCCCCTGGGAGTCTGTGACCCCCAGAGGGAAGATCTACTACCTGAACCAGCTTGACAAAGCGGGCATGGGCTTGGAGGACAAGCTCCTCGGGAGGAACGTCACAGTAAGTCCGGAGTTCGTTGACGCCATCTATAAATGCACAGGCTGCGGAAACTGCGAGGCTGTCTGCCATGCCAACATCCATCTTGTGGCGCTCTGGGAGAACGTAAGGGCCTGGCTTGTCAAAAACGATTACGGACCGATGCCCGCCCATAAGGCCATGCACGAGAAGATAGCGGCCGACCACAACCCTTACGGCGAGCCGGACGAAACGAGGTCCGCATGGTGGCCTAAAGATGTCGAGAACACCGCCGTTCCCGATGTCATATTTTTCGCGGGATGCACGGCATCCTACAGGATGATGGAGATAGCACAGGCCGGTGTGACTGTCCTGTCCCGTGCCGGCGTGAAGGTCGGCACCATGGGATCTGAAGAATGGTGCTGCACCTCCCCGCTCATCAGGACCGGGGACAGGGAGCTTTCACTCAAATTCTCGGAGCACACCGTCGAGACCGCCGACGGAACCGGCGCCAAGGATATGGTGATGACCTGCTCCGGATGTTACAAGACGATCCTCAACGACGCCGGTAAATTCTACTCCAAGCCCGGACAGAACGTCTATCACTTCTCACAGTACGTCGAGAGGCTCATCGCGGAGAGGAAACTCCCGCTCAACAACGAATTCAAGGCAAAGGCGACATACCACGACCCATGCCACCTCGGAAGGCACGCGGGAGTGTTCGAACCGCCCAGAAACGTGATCAAGAAGATCAAAGGCATCGAACTTGTGGAGATGTACCGCAACAGGGACACGTCCAGGTGTTGCGGTGCAGGCGGAGGATACAAGAGCCAGTACGGAGACTATGCCATTAACGTGGCGGCCGAGAGGATCGCCGATGCAGAAGAGGTCGGAGCTGACCTCATCATATCCTGCTGTCCGTTCTGCGTCCTGAACCTCAAGGCCGGGGCCAAAAAAGTAGGTTCCAAGATCAAAGTGATGGACCTCTCCGAGGTTCTGCTCCAGGTCACGGCGCCCAAGCAAGAAGGACCGAAGAATGCCGATAAGCCTGCGGCAAAGACCGAGGCCGTACCGGCCAAGTTGGCGGAGACGCCGAAAGAGGTCTCTAAACCCCAGGTCACGCCCAAAGAAGTTGCGAAGCCGGTCGAAACGCCGAAAGAGGTCTCTAAACCCCAGGTCACGCCCAAAGAAGTTGTCAAGACCGAAGCTGTCGCGGAACCGCCCGAATGGGTCGAGAACGAGACAGAGGAAGTATACATCGACGACTACACCGACAACTCCCCGGAGGCGCTCGTCAGAAGGTCTGCATGGAACAACGGGCTGAGGTGCAGAAGGAACTACGGAGCCGAACACATACCTGTCGCCTTTGTTAAGGGGAAGGTGGCCGTTTTCGTACAGCCCAAAGGTTCGGACATGACATTGGACAGCAAGCTCAGGGCCAAAGGCTGGACCGTCCTCAGGTACAATGACGAAGACATAACCGACGGTAAAGAACAGGGCGAAGAGATCGCCAAGGCTGTAAAAGAGAACCTCAGGGCCATCAAGAAAAAGAAGAAACAGTAAACCAAGTGATGCGTGAAGATGCCCTTTGACATGCTGAGCCCCTGGCTCGCCAAGATGCTTAGCGAAAGGGGCATGGATGAACCCACGGAACCCCAGGCGGACGCCATACCCAAAATAGCGAGGGGACAAAACGTACTTCTGGTCGCACCGACAGGCATCGGTAAGACAGAAGCAGCCGTTCTGCCGATACTTGACGAGATCAGACGCCGTGGCGGCAACGGGTTCCAGTGCATTTACATAACTCCCCTTCGCGCGCTCAACCGAGACATGCTGAAAAGGTTGGAAGACTATGGGAAAGAGTCCGGCATATCGGTGGGCGTGAGGCACGGGGACACCACCCAGAGCGAGAGAAACAGACAGTCGAAGAATCCTCCTCAGATACTTATCACGACGCCCGAGACCCTCCAGGTGCTTTTTACCGGAAAGGTGCTCAGAGAACATCTAAAAAATGTACGCTGGGTCGTTGTTGACGAGATACACGAGCTAGCCGATAACGAAAGAGGCGCACAGCTTAGCGTGGCCTTGGAGCGACTTTCCGTGCTAGCGGGGGAATATCAGAGAATCGGACTCTCCGCAACGGTCGGAGATGCCGAGGAGGTCAAAAAATTTTTATCCGGCACGGGTAGAGATGTCACTGTTTGCAGGCACGACACATACCGGGATTATGACATCACCGTCGAGTGCCCGGGGCCCGACTCTGACCCGCATCTCCTGGACAAGCTTCAGACAGATCCCGAGATGATGGGCGTGATGAAGCACGCACGCGACCTGATCGAAACTGGCAATTCGACGCTGTTCTTCGTCAACACCCGGGAGACAGCGGAGTGGCTGGCCGCTAGGTACCGCCTCTGGGATCCCGATTTCTCGATAGGCGTGCATCACGGGTCCCTTTCGAAAGAGAACCGTATGGACATAGAGGACCGTTTCAAGAACGGAGAACTGAAGGCCCTTGTATGCACATCCTCTCTGGAGCTGGGAATCGACGTTGGGACCACCGACCTGGTCATCCAGTTCAACTCCCCGAGACAGGTATCAAGAATGATCCAGCGTGCCGGCCGTGCCGGCCACCGCGTCGGAGAGATCATAAGAGCCAGGATAATCGCGACAGCACCCGACGAGGTGGCCGAGGCCATGGTCGTCGCAAGGAGGTCGGACAACAGAGAGATGGAAATATTGGAGGGGAGGAAATGCCCGCTCACGGTGGTTGCCAACCAGCTTGTGGCAATGACGATTAGCGGCAGAATCGACAGGGATGCCGCGTTCTCCGTCTTCAAACGGTCATACCCTTTCAGCACTCTCGAGAGAGCGGAGATGGACGATGTCCTGGAACAGCTGAAGTCCATCAAGATGATATTCGAGGACGAGGAGGGCTTCAGACGTTCCCGTCGCGGCATGGATTATTTTTACAACAACATTTCGATGATACCCGACGAAAGGACATATCTGATCCGCGACATCGGGACCCGTTCGATCATCGGTACCCTGGACGAGAGTTTCGTCGCAACCTTTGCGGAGGAATACGCCATGTTCATCGCCAAGGGCAGGACGTGGAGGATCGTCGAGATGAGAGAGGATGAGCTCCTCGTGGAGGAGGCGAGAGAGATCGGTTCCGTTCCGTCATGGACCGGATCTGACATTCCCGTTCCTTTCGAGGTCGCCATGGAGGTCGGACGGATGCGCAGGCTCCGCAATTACAAGGACTATCCCTGCGATGATAATTGTATCAGCACCGTGGAAACTTTCCTCAGCTCACAGGGAGACCAGACCATGCCGACCGATCGGACCGTTACATTGGAGGTCGGGGACAGAATCGCAATAATCAACTGCTGCTTCGGTACCAAGGTCAACGAAACCATCGGCAAGATCGTCTCGGCGCTTCTCACGGCACGCTTCGGAGAGAGCGTCGGGGTATCGACAGATCCGTACCGCATCATAATGGAGCTGCCACGAAACATTTCGAAGGAAGATCTTGAAAACACATTCAGGCTAATACGGCCGGGAACCGTGGAGGACCTCTGCCGCAAGACTATATTGAACTCTTCTTTCCTGAAGTGGAGGTTTGTATATGTTGCAAAAAAGTTCGGCATTATCGAAAAAGAAGCCGACCATCGCTTCATGAACTTCAATCGGCTGTTCGACCTGCACATGGGCACACCCGCTTACAACGAGGCAGTGAACAAAGTCCTCTGGGACGACCTGGACATCCCCAACACCGAGAAGGTCATATCCATGATGACGGGGGGCGAGATAAAAATCGTTTCCGGAAAGGTGACCCCGATAGGCCTCGAAGGCCTCACCCGCTCCAAGGAGCTCATGCAGCCGATTCGCGCCGACCATTCAATCCTGATGGCGATGAAAAAGAGGATCGACGACGAGACGCTCTTCGCGACCTGCCTGAACTGCGCGTCCCAGTGGAGGTTCAGGGTCGGCGATGCCCCCGACAGACCGACGTGCCACAGTTGCGGCGGCGTAATGATCGCGGTGCTGAAAGAATATGAAAGGGAGAATGTCAAACTTCTCAGACAGAAACGCCTCACCGCCCAGGAGAAGAAAGAGGTCCTGCGCATGTCACGGAGCGCGAATCTGGTAAG
>WOYN01000037.1 GCA_011620825.1 Candidatus Methanomethylophilaceae archaeon
GTCGATGCATTGTGCCAGCATGGAAAAGCATCAAGAACCCACATGTCCCCGACCTCGTTCAAGACCGACCTTCCGCTTAGCGAAATTATCCAGATATACCGCTCCTCCAGCCCCGATGCCGACCGATAAGACATTTTATAGGGGAACGCTCTTGAGGCTTTGGTGAGCAGTTGCCGGGTCTAGTTATCATAGGCGCACAATGGGGAGACGAGGGAAAAGGAAAAATTACCGACTATCTGGCCGATGATGCCGAGATGGTCGTCAGATTCCAGGGTGGCAACAACGCCGGCCACACCATTATCATCGGTGGGAAGACCTTTAAGCTCCAGGCCCTCCCTTCAGGAGTGCTGAGGCCCGACAAAACCGCCGTTATAGGCAACGGCGTGGTCATCAATATGGAAGAGATGGCGGACGAGATAAAACGTATCGTCAGCGCAGGCGGCTCCATAGCCAACTTGAAAATTTCAGACCGTGCGCATCTCATTATGAACTATCACAAGAAGCTCGACGGTGCCGAGGAAAAATACCGTGGCGATAAACCCGTCGGAACAACGAAAAAGGGAATCGGCCCGGCATACCAGGACAAGATCTCCCGGATCGGCTTCAGGGTCGGAGACCTTTATGACGAAGATCTTCTCAAGGAGAAGATTTCTTTTATGATCCCGTATAAAAAAGACCTTCTCGACATGATGGAAGTTGGGAATTGCGAATGTTCCAACGAATCACTTTATAAAAAAATGATGAAATGGCGCGAAATGGTGGACGGCCTTGTGTGCGACACCTCTGTTTTGATCAACGATGCGCTCGACAAGGGCAAAAAAGTAGTTTTCGAAGGCGCCCAGGGCGCCATGTTGGATATCGATCACGGCACATACCCTTACGTGACATCATCGTCCACATGTGCAGGCGGAGCGTGCACCGGTGCGGGCGTCGCCCCCAAAAAAATAGATAGGGTCGTAGGGTGCCTGAAAGCCTACACCACGCGTGTCGGCGAGGGACCTATGGTCACCGAGATGCAGGGAGAGGAGGAAGAAGATCTCCAGAGACTCGGCGGGGAGTTCGGTGTGGTTACGGGTCGCGGACGCAGGTGTGGTTGGCTCGACCTCGTGCAGGCGGAATATTCTGCGAGGCTCAGCGGTTTCACCTCCATTGCGATCACAAAGATCGACGTTCTTTGCGGTTACAAAGAGGTCAAAGTCTGCACCGCATATGAAATAGATGGAAAAATTATCAAACATTTCCCCGCATCCATTTCAAAGCTCTGCAGCGCGAAGCCTGTTTACAAGACGATGAAAGGCTGGGAAGGATGGAACGACACCGCAGAGGTCGTCAGAAACGGCTACGAAGCACTTCCTGAAGAAATGAAGTCGTACGTCTCGCTCATCGAAGACGAACTGAAGGTTCCCGTAGACATTGTAAGTGTAGGGCCAGGACGCGAGGAGACTATCGTCCGTCGCAGTCCCTGGCACAGTTGAAGTTCAGAACTGATCATTCAATTGGGATAATAGAAGAACGCGAACACTGTAACGGCCAGTACCGCGAGGAACATTACTGCTCCTATGATCTTGTTATTACGTTTCCTGTTCTTTTCCCCGACATCTTCGACTGCCATTGATTCACCTTTCCCACTGGGATATGCGCTTCAGTATGCTTCCGCTTATTTTAAGACCTTCGTCAGTTTTTACGCACGGTTGCTTTTCTGAACATTTTCAGATCGGCGTCCAGCGGAAGCGTGGCATCGTAACCCACCTTCCAGGTTGTACCGCTGGTGCTCGGGTCCAGAGAGGATCCTGCGGCGCCCGGTATCCTGATTATCTTATCCGCCTGCATCCTCGTTGCCACTGCCCATTCGACCTCGCGGTCGTTTGAGATGTCTATGTCGTCGTCCACGACGATGACCTGTTTCATAGAAGGATGCCCCGTAAAGGCCGCCATTATTGCATTGACCCCGTCGCCTTCCTTGTTCTTGGCGATGGACACCACTCCGTTGAACCAGCAGCAACCTCCTTCGGTCAGGCGGACGGCCTTCACTCTGGGCACGGCCTGCCTGACCGTCCTGAGTATCATCGGCTCCCTGGGGAGCCCCATAAGCAGAAAGTGCTCCCATCCTCCCGGCAGCAGCAAATGGAATATAGGGTCCTTGCAGGTCCATATCCTGTCGATCTTTATGATCGGCTGCTGCCTTATCACATCATATGTGCCAGTAATATCTACGAAGGGACCTTCGGCGGTCTCGTCCAATGTGATGCGCCCCTCCAGCACATAATCTGTGTCGGCAGGTACAAAAATACCGTTGTCGCATTTACCGACCTCCAGAGGAGATTTGTCTGCGTTGATGCGAAGGGCCGAGGCGACCTCGAGTTCATCCGCCCCGTAATCCATTGAGGTCGCGGCGGCAAGAAGAACTTCTGCGGGGACACCGATGCATATCGATATCTTCAGCTCCTTTCCTTCTTTTTTTGCGGCATTGTACATGGTGAACAGATGCCTGGGTACCAACCGGACCGCGATGGTGTCGTGGTCTATTATCATCATCCTGTGGAAAGAGATGTTCCTCATACCTTTCCACTCAGCAACTATGACCCCGGCAGAGATGTACCTTCCACCGTCCTCCGGGAAGTACTTCGGAATGGGAATATCGGTCAGGTCCACCTTCTTAGCGGTAGCCTTGAAGGCCGGCCTCTCGGTCTCGACGTAGGGTTTGGGGGAGCTTACCGCAGACGCCATGGCACCTACTATATCGGATGGCGCGATTCCCAGCGAATCGGCGATTTTCTCCCTTGTAGAGAAACGATTGCCAAGCGCCTTTCCACCATTCAGGTCGGTGAAATAGAAAGTCTTGGACTGGTCCTTTGCAAGGATCTCCGTCACCTCTCCTGAATCGGGATCGACCTTCTTTTCTATCTTCTCGATCCCGTCGGTAAGCGATTCTTTAACTGTCATAATTCTGGATTGCCACTGAGGTATTTATTAAAAGTGAGCGCCGAGCGGTCAACGATTTATAGAAGCATCAGAATTCAGGGCCGATGACATCGGACAGCCTGGAAGAGACCATAAGAAAATTCGCACTTCAGAATGCAGTATTTTTCAAAGGAAAGGCGAATCCGAAAGCCGTTTTAGGCAAGATACTCGGCGGGTTCCCGGAATACAGGTCCAAGTCTGCAGAAATTGGGGCGCTGGTCGATTCGATAGTGTCCGAAGTGAACGCAATGGGCCTGGAGCCCCAGACGTCCGAGCTTGAAAAAATCGATTCATCCATGCTTGTAAAGGAAAAGAAAGAGCGCATCTACGAACTGCCTGCCCTCGACAACGTGGACGGCAGGATTGTGATGCGCATAGCCCCTGGCCCTTCGGGCCCTTTACACATAGGCCACACAAGGGTGGCAGTCCTTAATGACGAATACGTGAAAAAGTACGGCGGAAAGCTCATTCTCAGGATGGAGGACACCAACCCCGAGAAGATAGATCCGGAAGCTTACAGGATGATACCCGAGGACCTCGATTGGCTTGGCGTCAAGATCGACGAGACATACATCCAGTCCGAGCGGTTCGAGATTTATTACGATCATGTCAAAAAGCTCATTGAGATGGGAAAGGCGTATATCTGCACATGCAACGGTGACGACTGGCGCGGGATGAAGGAAAGGGGAGAAGCGTGCCCCTGCAGAGAACTCCCGGTCGAAGTACAGCTTGAAAGATATGATAGAATGTTGTCCGGAGAATACGAAGCAGGAGAGGCCGTTGCTGTGGTCAAGACCGATCTGAACCACCCCAACCCCGCCGTCAGGGATTTCGTCGCCCTGCGCGTCGTCTATCATCCGCATCCTCTTACGGGCGATAAATACTGCGCTTATCCGATGATGAACCTCTCGGTCGCCATAGACGACCACCTGATGGGTATGACCCATGTCATACGTGGAAAAGACCACCTCAACAACACCAACAGACAGGAATATGTCTTCGATTACTTCGGGTGGAAAAAACCGACATATTACCACTATGGACTGGTAAACATTCCGGACACGGTCCTGAAGACATCGGTGATCAGGCAATCTATCCACGACGGCGAATACTCCGGCTGGGACGATGTCAGGACCGGGACAGTGCGGGCAATGGAGAGAAGAGGCATAAAACCAGAGGCGCTCAGGCGTTACTGGGTGGAGGCAGGGATGAAATCTGTTGACATACAGTTCTCGTGGGACAACCTTTATGGCATGAACAGAGACATCATCGACAGCATATCCAACAGATATTTC
>WOYN01000109.1 GCA_011620825.1 Candidatus Methanomethylophilaceae archaeon
GCTCATCTCCATCGATTCGGAGGCCGGGACCGCTTCGATCATGGCAGTTATATCATCGTTCCTGATTTCCCACGGCAGCGATGATCATTTATCCGATCTGGCACAACTGAAGGTTTTTTCCCCCGGATGACGTGGGAAAGATGATGTTGGGTTTCATGCTGCCAGCGTGCGCGGCAATGGTGATGTTTCTCTGGTTGCGGTTGTATTTTTGCCAGGGATGGGTGTTTCCGCGGTCATCGATGGCGGCATCCTCAAGGTCACCGTGCCCTTCGTCGAAGGGGATGTGCGCCTTTCAGAAATAACGTCGGCGGGATCTGCGATGACCTCACCTTTGGAAGGAAATGGAGCTGCGGAGGGAATATCGAAAGCGGGCGATTCGCCAATTCGGAACCCAGAGAAGTGACCTATGTCACGTACAAAGGGGTCGCCCAGAAGATAGTCGTGGAACATGGGCAGGGTTCTCGTTTTTAATCCGGATTCCATCTCCTCGACGGTGGTCGCATACAATCAAATCATCTCGTCGATGCCTCCTGCGTGACGCGCGCAACGACAGCGCTCGCAAATCATTTTAAATAAGGAGCCCATCGACCCATTACGCGAACTCAGGACCCGCTACAAGCGAACACTGAGAGCAGGCCCACCATGGCCGCGCTTGATGAATTCCTTTCGGAACATTCGCAGAGGTAACAAAATGGCAAAAGCAAAGAAAGAGGCACCAAAGGCCGAGGACGAGAACTTCAATTTCATCGTCCGTATCGCAAGCAGCGATATCGACGGTCACAAGAAGACCATCATCGGTCTCCAGAGCATTAAAGGAGTGGGAGCCAGAGTAGCTCACACCATTGCACACAAAGCAGGCATTGAACAATCCGCCAAGATCGGTACACTCAGTGACGAGAAGGTCAAAGAGATCGAGAACCTGGTATTGACATATGTCGAGTACGCTCCCTCATGGGCGGTCAACAGGCAGATGGACTACGAGTCCGGGGCCGACATGCACCTGATAGGGAACGACCTGGAGATGGTCCAGAAGGACGATGTCAACAGGATGAAGATGATACGCTGCTACCGCGGAATCAGGCACGAGACCCACCACAAGGTCAGAGGCCAGAGGACAAGGTCTAACGGAAGGAAAGGACTGACTCTCGGAGTCAAGAAGAAGTGAGGTGTTTTAAATGGGAGATCCTAAATTTTCACGTAAGGCCTACGACACACCCTCTCACCCTTGGCAGGGAGAGAGGATCAAAGCAGAGCACGAGGTCGTCGTAGAGTTCGGCCTCAAGAACAAGACCGAAGTCTGGAAAGCCCAGTCTATTCTGAGGAACTACAGGAAACAGTCCAGGGAGCTTCAGGCACGCCTCAGGGGTAACGACGTTCAGGCGAGCATCGAGGCCAACAACCTCATCTCAAAGTGCAGTCGCATGGGCATTCTGCCCTTGTCGGGAGGAGACCTCAACGATATCTTGATACTCAACGAGAGGGACCTGCTTTCAAGACGCCTGCAGACCATCGTTTTCGAGAAAGGTCTCGCTAGCACCATCAAACAGGCAAGGCAGATGATCAACCACGGGCATATTTTCCTCAATGGCCACAGAGTGACCGTTCCCGGATACATCGTTCTCAGGAGCGAGGAGCCCACCGTCGAGTACGCGCCGTCATCTGCATTCACGGATGATATGCACCCCATGAGGGTTTCTGCGGACGCCATAGTGGCTAAGACCGAGGCAAAGGCAGCGGTAACCGAGAAACACTTCGAGAAGAAGGCCAAGGCGGCCAAAGAAGATGCCAACGAGGCAGGAATAACAGCAAAGGACGGTGAGATCTGATGGCATCCAAATGGGCAATAGCAAACATATTTGCCAGCTACAATAACATCATGATCACGCTTACTGACATAACCGGCGCGGAAACGATCGGAAAGGTCACGGGCGGAATGGTGGTCAAGCAGGCGAAGGACCAGTCCTCGCCCTATGCGGCGCAGAGGGCGGCAGAGAAGATCGCCGAAATCGCAAGAGAGAAGGATATCGTCGGTATTCACGTCAAGGTACGTGCCCCCGGAGGAAACAAAGCGACCTCGCCCGGACCCGGTGCGCAGTCAGCGATACGCGCCCTCGCAAGGGCAGGTATCAAAATCGGACGTATAGAGGACGTTACACCAATACCCCACGACGGTACCAAGAAGAAAGGCGGACGCAGAGGACGCAGGGTCTGAGGGACGGACATGGAAATTGAAATCATCGAAATGGCTGAGAGGAAGGCCAAGTTCATACTGAAGAATTCCTCGCCTGCCATGGCCAATGCGCTCAGAAGGACCATGCTGTCCGACATACCCAAAATGGCAATAGATAAGGTCGAGTTTCACCTCGGCCCGATCATGGCCAACGACAAGGAGTATGAGAGCGTTACGCCCCTGTTCGACGAGATCGTTGCCCATAGGCTCGGATTGGTCCCAGTCCCCACGGACCTGGACCTTTTCACACCGCAGGACCAGTGTGTCTGCGGCGGGGACGGATGCCCTAACTGCACAATAATGTACAGTCTGAACAAGATCGGGCCTGGCACGGTGCTGTCAGGTAACATGATCCCCCTCGGAAACCCAGACCTTAAGGTCAAGGACGAGTTCATCCCGATCGTAGAGCTGACAGACGGACAGGCCGTTCTGATATATGCCACAGCCGTGATGGGCACTGCAAAGAAGCACGTGAAGTGGCAGGTCGCTAACGGGGTGGGTTACAAATATCTGCCCAAGATCAAGGTGGACCCCGCAAGGGCTTCCTCCGAAGGCGCCCTGAACTGCATGAAGGTCTGTCCCAAGAACGTGTTCGAAATATCCAACGGCAACCTGGTGGTGGCGCGCCCCAGGGACTGCACTCTCTGCAAGTCGTGCATGGACTCTGTCGAAAACGACGGGTCCGTTGTCGTCGAGGGTGATGACAGGAACTTCCTGTTCGTATTCGAGACGGACGGTTCGCTCACGGCAGAGCAGACCCTCAACAAGGCGGCCGAGATTCTTTCCAAGAATGCTTCTGTTCTATCCGAAGAGATCGCACAGCTGATTTAAACATCTCAGGGGGCGTCCGCCCCTGTTTTATTTTTTTTGATTTCAGAAGAAATCCGTCAGAGTGCACTTCTTCACTTTGTCGTTGTTGAAAACAGAGTTCATGCTCATCTCGAGGATCTCTATCCTGTCGCGGGTGTAGGCGTCAAGTCCATATTCCTCGCTTATTCTCTTAGAGACCGCCAGATACTTCATGACGCTGGCCTTGTGAACTGTCATGGTGAGGCCGTTGCCACACTTCTGGCACTTTCCCGTAATGGGTATGCGCCTGTATTTCTCCCCGCACTTGGTGCACCTGAACTTCTGGGCTGAGAAACTTCTCAGATTGCCGGCCATGTCTGGCAGGAAGTGCTTGTTGATGACTCTGGTCGCCACATCTCTTTCATCGACGGCCCTGATTTTTTTACCCAACAGAAGTTGGGCGTCCATTTTGTCGGCCATGGATTCAAGAGTAATATAGGCCGAATATCTGGGACCCTCGGAAATATCGTCGGTATCGTTTGTGAATCCCAGCCCTTCATACTGGGACGGGGTTCCTATGCGCCCGGCGACCAGGTCCATTATCTTATCGATGCTCTTTGGGTCTGCCATATCCATGGCCGCATTGTACAGCTCCAGAGGATATTCTCTCAGGCAGTCCACGTTGTGGGCCTCCTTGTCGATTTCATTAGGGTCGAGCCTTGTGGTCAGAACGAGAGGGGCATCCATAAGCCCGCCGCGCCTGTCCGGCAGGAAGCTGAACGAGAAGTTAAGCAAAGCGTCCATCGCAAGAATGATGCAGTCTTCGTCTCCGTCGCAGTTTCTTCTCTTGGCCGCATGGAAGAACGGATGCCCGAAACACCCCCTCGCGGTCGAATATCCGATAATGCGACACAGGATTCCGCCAGAAGTATGAGGTGCCAGTCCGAAGACAATCTGCCCGATTAGCTGCTCTCTCTCGGTTAAGTTGTAATAACGGCGCAATTTGTAAAGCTGCTCGAGCTCGTCGTCCACGAACGTAGCAACCTTCACCATGAAGTCGCCGCATTCCCTCGGGGGAACAATATCCTGGACTTTGAGCTCGCAGATCTGGTTTGGATCTGTCAGAGGAGCGCCGTTCCAGTCATGTGTATATCCCAGCTGGATGGCCTTTTCGACGCTGAGCTCGATCTCCTTCGGTTTGAAATGGGTGAGAGGAATATCGGTC
>WOYN01000157.1 GCA_011620825.1 Candidatus Methanomethylophilaceae archaeon
CGCACCAAGAGGCTCTTGAAGGGAGAGATAATCAGGTCCCAGGAATCCACCGGCCGCAGGCTGACCAGCGTTGCCAAGGAATACATGCTGTCCGGAGGGCTGTATTCCCTCGAGGATGCTATTTCGAAGATAGATGCGGTTACAAAAGAGGATGTCATGAAGGTGGCCGAAGAGACGGTCCGCCCCGAAACGCTCAACGCGGTGATACTTGGCAAGAGCAACAAAAAACTGAAGGAAATGAACATCTGCGGACTGGAGTTCTGATCAGCCTTTGCGGAACTCGGAGATAAGGTGCAGGACAGCGCTTACCGCGCTGGGTATCGCGGCCTCCACGTCCGGTGTCATGCTCTCGCTGACCGTCTGTATGTCGCAGGCCTCCACGGCCACGTACCTCACGGACTCCGGCATCATATCGGGGTCCATCTGCCTGCCGATGGCTATCGCCGTTGCGAGATTGACATCATGAGCGGATGCGGGCACCACGGTGCGATCGAAGTGCTCGGGGTCGAATATCATCACGGTCCCTGGGTCGACGTTGCCTGTAAGAATGCTGTCGACAATGACGGCAAAACGGAATCCTCTGATCACGGGGAGTATATCGAGGCCCCCTATCGCCTCCTGCCTGGTCTCGATGTCGGAGATGCCCAGGTCCCCTACGTGTTCCGCTATCTTCAGCCCCACGGCGTCGTCGCTCATGATCGGGCTTCCGAGGCCGACCACGATTGTAGCATCTTTGAGTTTCTCGGACATCCGTATATGGAACCATGTCAGACATTATTACCGTTCCGCAACGGCCGTAAGGGTTAATACCGCCGAACAACTGATGCCTCCGTGGACATCAGGACCGAGACATACCAGGTCATCAACGGGAAAACCGTCACCAACAGGCAGCTCGAGGTTCTTTCCGCCGTACGTAGGTCGGGAAGCATGACCGCCGCCGCCGCCGAGCTAGGAATATCCGTGCCTGTGGTCCACAAGTACGTATCTCAGGTGGAGGCCGCCGCCGGTATCCCGGTAACGGTCTCTACGCCGGCGGGAACGAGATTGACCGCGGCGGGCAGAGAAATATTGGATAAGCACCAGGCGACCACGCTCCGGTGCCGTGACGAACGCCGTTTCACGATATGCTGCAGCCCCGTGACCGAGGACCTTATGATGTCGGTCATGTCGGCCCTCAAGCTTACCGACGCCGAACTGGTAATCTCCGATGACGAGAACAATCTCAGGATGATGAAGGAACACACCGCCGACTACGCCGTCCTGGATGATCCGATGTTCCTCTTCGAAGCCGAGGAATTCGAGTGGACAGAGGTCGGTTTCATGGGGATGGTCATGGTGGACAACGGACCGTCGTTCATACGTTACCGCTACGGCGCCCAGCGGGTGGCGTATATGTATCTGGATTCCGAGGACAGGGAATACACGATCGATTCCGTGACATATTCTCTCCCCGAGCTTCTCGGCTCCAACAAGAGTTTCTTTATCGACGAGTTCCTGCTGGTCAGAAAAGGACTGAGGCTCAAGAGCGCCGTGGACCCGAAGATGCTCAGGCACACCATCAACGCCATATACCGCACCGACAACCGCATAATTTCAAAGCTCAACAAAACCCTTCTGTCGAGACATATAGAGTGATGGTTTAACCAAAAGGCTAATGCTAGTCGATTCGAGACGTGCGCTATTAAATATAATCAAGATAGTCCAACCCCAAGGTAGTACTCATGGTAACACCAAATGTAGATTTTGCAAGAGAGATCGCAGACGCCGGTGGCGCTGAGGTCAAAATGTGCTTTCAGTGCGGTACCTGCACTGCCAGCTGCCCCTCCGGAAGACAGACCTCCTACAGAGTAAGAAAACTCATGAGGCAGGCACAGCTCGGACTGAAGGAACAGATTTTCGAAGGAGAGGACCTTTGGGACTGCACCACATGCTACGCATGCGAAGAGAGGTGCCCCCGCACCGTTCCCATTGTTGACATCATAATTGCCCTCAGGAACATGGCCGTCGCAGAAGGACACATGTACGAGGACCACAAGAAGACCGCACAATCCCTTTATTCGATCGGTCACACCGTCAGCATCAATGACAAGGTAAGGGAACAGAGGAAGGCGCTCGGATTGTCCGCAGAGCCTCCCACAGTGATTGCCAACCCCGCGGCAATGGCCCAGCTCAAGAAAATACTGGCCGCAGCGGGCTTCGACAAGATAGTGGAGTGATACAAATGGCAAAATACGCTTTCTTCCTGGGATGCATCGCGCCTCTCAGATACCCCGGAATCGAGAAGTCAACGAGAGTAGTATGCGAATCCCTCGGGATCGAGCTCGTCGACCTGACCGATGCAAGCTGCTGCCCGGCCCCTGGCGTGATCAGGGCCTTCAGCAGAAAGGCATGGCTCGCCGCCGCCGCAAGGAACCTCGCTCTTGCCGAGAAGATGGAACTCGACATCGTTACAATATGCAACGGATGTTTCGGATCCCTGTTCGACGCGGCCCATGAGCTCAACAACAATCCTGAGAATCTCGCCGAGGTCAATGAGATCCTGGCCGAGATCGGAATGGAGTACAAGGGGACCACCGAGGTCCGTCACTTCGCGGAGGTCCTTTACAACGATATCGGCATCGAGAAGCTCAAGGCGAGCATCACGAACCCCCTCGACTACAAGGTAGCGACCTTCTACGGGTGCCACTTCCTGAAGCCCAGCAAGTACAAGGCGATCGACAATCCCGAGGACGCGCACGTTCTCGACGACCTCGTCGAGGCGACCGGAGCACAGAGCATGCCCAGAATGCAGAAGATGATGTGCTGCGGAGCCGGAGGGGGAGTAAGGTCCGCACTCGGCGACGTCGCTATGAAGCTCACTAAGCAGAACCTCGACAACATGGTCGAAGGCGGCGCAGAGTATATCGTGGATATATGTCCGTTCTGCCACCTGCAGTTCGACACCGGAGAGGGAGAGCTCGGATTCAAACTTCCGGTGCTCCACCTGTCCCAGCTGTACGGCATCGCCATGGGCATGAACGCCAAGGACCTCGGTCTCGACGCGCACAAAGTGCCCGTGACGCTCTGAAACCTTTCAAGGGGGAGCATTCCCCCCTTTCTATTTTTTTTGTGGCTTCGGCGGGCCCGCCGGCAGGCAATGCTAATATATGAGCGGTATCAACCATTCTGTAAAAATATGATACACAAAGGGCAATCAAAAACATGCTGGCCATGTATTATTATCCACTAAGTTTTGATAAATATCTTCCACATAGATTTTAATAGGAATATCGAATCACTCCTCCATCGCAATCCTTGGAGAATTCTAATGGCAGCAGGTAAGAAAGGAAGTTCAAGCCGCAAGGTGAAGGACAAGTGGAAGGCAAAGGAATGGTATAAGGTACATGCTCCCCGCATGTTCAACGAGGTCGAGATCGGAGACACTCCGTCCGCAGACCCCGAGTACCTTATCGGAAGGACGTCCGAGGTCACGGTTCAGGACCTTACCGGGGACTTCTCGAAGATGCACATAAAGCTGAAATTCAAAATCACCGAGGTCGATGGATATGATGCAAAAACGGTCTTCACAGGCCAGGACCTCACCGTTGATTATGTCAGGAGACTTACCCGCAGAAAGAAGACCAAGACCGACCACGTGGTGGACATCGTTACGAAGGACGGCTTCGGAATGAGGATAAAGACCATGAGCATCGCCGACAACCGCATCCAGACCTCCCAGGAGGAGGCCATGAGGCGCATCATCGGAGAGACCATAGTCCAGATGGGCAAAGAAATGACCATTGCCGACATAATCAAATCCGTTATCTCGGGCGACATGGCAAAGACCGTCGCGAGGGCCTGCCGCGTCGTCATCCCCATCAAGAGGATCGAGATACGCAAGTCCGAAGTGACATCGCGCGGAAACGAGGAACCCGGATCCATAATCGAGGCACAGCCTGCTGAGGAAGAGGAACCCGAGCCTCCGGACGCGAAAGCATCCGAGACAGAAGAGCCAGAGGCCGCTTGAGCTGAGTGAGGCCCCCTTAAAGAGGGGCCCCCACAAAACTACTTATACACTAATCTAATTGACGGACAAACCAATTAATGCCGAGGTGGCTCAGCCTGGTGGAGCGTCGGACTCATAGGGTTCTGGTCAACAGACCTCTTCCAGGGAAATCCGAAGGTCATGGGTTCGAACCCCATCCTCGGCACCCTATCCGAAGTTGTGCCGCATTAGGGATTCTTCTGCGCCA
>WOYN01000115.1 GCA_011620825.1 Candidatus Methanomethylophilaceae archaeon
CCCCAGCGCTGCCGCGGTCGAGGTCATAGGCCATCCGCTGTTTGGGCTGGGCGTCATCGTATGCTCCCGGCGGGCGGTCGGCACGCAGTCGCGCCAGTTCATCCCGAGAATCATAGCCCCCAGAGCAATGAATATAACAGATATCCTGGACGTCAGGAATCCGAGTACGTCATCGAACCTTGCGGGAAAATGACCCAGATCCCCGTATTTTTCATTCTTGTAACCCCACATGGCGTCCATTAGATTTACGCACCTGAACATGAAAGCTCCCGGTATTCCGAAGAGCCCTCCGAAGAACATCGGCGAACATACGCTGTCCGCATAGTTTTCCGATACTGTCTCGCAGCATGACGAAGCGATGTGTTCTGCATCCATCCCTTTGGTCTTGCGGCTGACGATCATCTGAACCTTTGAAGCCGCTTCCTCGGTCCTTCCCTCATCGAGATCTTTGCAGATCGGGTCGCAGTGCCTTCTGAAGGAGAAAACTGCGAACGATATTTTGATGAGGAATGCCGTGGCAACTATCCACAATATCTCGCCATACGCGTCTGGCACATATGTGCGGAGGCATGCTGTGGCCAATACTGCGACCCCTCCGAAAATTATGAGTATGAGCAAATATGAGAGGAATCCGAGGGCTGTGGCCCATGCCCCTTTCCTTTTCTTAAGACGGCGGTCGATCCATCCCAGCACGTTGCCCATCCACCTCAGGGGGTGGAATCTGTTCGGAAGCTCTCCTATGAAGCGGTCGATCAGTAATGCGAGGAATATAATGATCAGAGCATCGGCCCATAGTGGCATTTTATCGCCTTAGCGCCCTCACCGCGGATTCAGCCGCGGCGATGAAAAGTTCGTTGCGCTGACGGTCCTTCACGCTGTATCTGACATATTTCTCATAGGGGCTACCGAAAGAAGAGCAGTCGCGAAGAGACACACCGTTTTTCTGCATTATCTGATTGACCTCGGAAGCTTTTGCTCCCAAATGCTCTACCGATCTGAAGTAAAAAAACGAATCCGATACGTTTCCGTCCGAAAAGCCGACCTCCGAGAGCCTGCGGTTCATTGTTGAAGATTCCGCGGCCATCAGCCTTGCGGCCTT
Organism: Candidatus Methanomethylophilaceae archaeon; assembly: GCA_011620825.1. Classification (GTDB taxonomy): domain Archaea; phylum Thermoplasmatota; class Thermoplasmata; order Methanomassiliicoccales; family Methanomethylophilaceae; genus VadinCA11. The sequence continues at coordinate 1,100 of WOYN01000115.1, forward strand.
CTCCACATAGTCCATCCTTTCGCCCATCAGGACGGCGGCAACTGTCTGCTCTACCTGTCCGACGTTCCAGGTCATCCTCACTTTATCCATCTCTGCCACCGTATCTGCGGATGCGAACCCGAATCCGATACGTATCCCGGGAATCGCAAAAGATTTTGTCAGTGAACCTGCGACCACCATATTGGGATATTCATCAACATATCGGACACACGATACCTCATCATGGTTCGGAACCAGCTCTAGAAGCGTCTCGTCCAAGAATAGCATCGTCCCTTGATCGAGACATTCCTTTGCCACATCCAATATCTTGTTCCTGGGCTCGACCCTGCCGGTAGGGTTGTTGGGGTTGCAGATGTACACGGCCTTGGCTGCCGGTATCAGGCTGCTAAGGGATTCCCTGTCGATCCTGAAATCATTGTCCGGTTCCAATGTCATATGCCTTACATCCGCGCCGGCGATGCGGCACTGGTGGCTGTATTCGGCAAAGGAGGGGGTAGGTATCACTACTGTCTCTCCTGCAGATACAAACGTATGGGGGAAATTCCTGATTATGTCCGAGGACCCTGCACCCACCGTAATGTTTTCGGCCCTGACACCGTAGGCGGCAGATATCACATTCTTGAGGCCTGAACAGGAATCGTCCGGGTAATGGCCGACCCCTGCCGCCGCGGAGGCCATTATTTCGGCGATATCTTCCGGGGGACCGAGGGGATTGAGATTATGGCTGAAATCTTCGATATCCTTCAACTTCCAACCCTGTCCGCCGTGAACGGTTTGGTGAAGGGCCGCCAATTCCTTACGAACGGCTACGCCTGGATCGAACATCCCTTTAGTATCTCCAGTATCGGATATAATAGTATGGATGGTTCATCCCTCCATACCGGTCGCCAGGTTGGTTGCGGGGTAGATAACAATTCATATTCGTATAGGGCTACACTCGGCGATGAAAAATGTCATCGAAGTGAACGACCTTGTCAGGGAGTTCTCGACCCGCGGCCGACCCGCAAAGTTAGCAGTGGAAGGCATTTCATTCGAAGTCAAGGCGGGAGAGATCTTCGGCCTCCTCGGTCCGAACGGCGCAGGGAAGACAACCACGATAAAGATGCTTGCGACTCTGCTCACCCCCACATCAGGCAGTGCACGCGTTCTTGGCTACGATGTGACCGACGACCGCACCGTCATGCAACTGAGGAAACGCATTAACGTAGTGTCCGGCGGGGACAGGGGACTGTACTATCGTCTATCGGCAAAACAGAACCTGGAGTTCTTCGCGGACCTGTACGGGATCCCGAAACGCGAACAGCCGGAGATGTGCCGGAGGCTCCTTGGATTGGTCGGTCTTTCGAATGCCGCCGACATCAAGGTCGAAGATTTCTCTCGCGGAATGAAACAGCGGCTCCATATAGCCCGGGCCCTGGTCAACGATCCCGAGTTGCTTTTCATGGACGAACCGACAATCGGCCTGGACCCTGAAATTTCCCGAAGCATGAGGTCCATGATAAAAGGTCTTTCTAAGTCCGGCAAGACGATAATTCTCACCACGCATTACATGTACGAGGCCGAGGAGCTCTGCGACCGTATGGTTATCCTTTCTCATGGCAAAATAGTGGGTCAGGGAACGGTCGGAGAGATAAAGGACATGGTTTCAGACTCCTCGGTCATCCACATCGTTACGGACCGCGACCCTTCGGAGGCCCTTGGGGCATTCAGCGCGGACCCGGATATCACCGTTGTCTCCAGCAGGACCGTGGGGGGCAGATACGATACGCGTTTCGCATCTGTTTCGGGGAAAACCGACCTCCAGGCGCACGAGGACGTATTCGGTCCGTTCGGGATCAGGCTTATTGGCCTGGACGAGCCCACTCTCGAGGATGCATACATAAGACTGACCGGCGGGGAAGAATAATGAGCGCCAGGGCAGTATATGCGGGATTCAAACAGCAGGCGGTACAGTTCTTCGCTGACCCTCAGTGGATAATACCGAGCTTGGTCTCTCCGTTCCTTCTTACTATGGTGATGATATTCCTTAGCTCCGGAGGCACCTCGATAGAGGGTCCCGTCGTACTGCAGGCCGTTTTGGGGGGCGGCGTGCTCGGCATGTGGGCCAACTCTTTGTTCTCTTCGAGCTCCAGCGTATCTTTTGACAGGATCAATGGAACCTTCGAGCCCATGTTAGGCTCCGGCACGAGAATCATCTATGTTCTCGCGGGCAGGTCCCTCTGGAGCACTCTGATAGGTCTGCTTAACGCATTCGCCGTCTTCGCGATAGCAGAAGTGATGTTCGGCGCCGGAATGAGCATCCATGATCCGATTTTATTCTTTTTGACGCTCCTTATGACCATGCTGTCCCTGTCGTCCGTGGGGCTCCTGATATCGACACTTTTCGTCCTTACGAGGAAAGGCGGGACAATATCTTCCGTTCTCGAGTATCCGATCTATGTGATGAGCGGCGCCCTGGTGCCGATATCCATGCTGCCCGGATGGATGCAGTCGGTATCCCGTATCCTGGCCCCCACATGGGGCGTCGACGCGATAAAATACTCCGCCCTGCCGGTCTACGAAGGTATGCTGGGCACATCTTTCTTTACCGACACGGTCATGTGTCTGGCACTTTCAGTTTTATTCATTATTGTGGCATATTTTGTAATGCTTTATGTGGAACGCAAGGTCCTGAGGGACGGGACTGCAACGAGGTATTGATATGGGTGGCGCCTTAACCGTAATAGCCACGTCCGCCAAGAGCGACTTCATATCGAAGTTCACGATCGTCCATCCGCTTACAAGGCTTCTAGTTATAATGTGCACGAATCTGTTCAGCATGTACTTCTTTTTCCTGCTCGCATCTTACGTAGGCAATCCGAACGTAAGTCCCGAGTATGTGATCATCGGAAACGTGGTGCAGAGCGTGTCCACCTCCACATTATATTCGGCGACCAATATTTCCGGGACCGAGAAGCATACCGGAACTTTAGAGCCCATTTTGTCTTCTCCTTCCAGGCTGTTCTTCGTTTTCTTCGGAAAGTCTATTTTCAGCATATCCACGGGATTCGTTTCGGTCTCTATATCGCTTCTATATGCCGCATTCCTGTTCGGTGTGGATTTCAGTTCGGCAAACATCGGTGCC
>WOYN01000132.1 GCA_011620825.1 Candidatus Methanomethylophilaceae archaeon
TAGGATCCTGTCCTTAGCGGTTCATGGGTTCGAATCCCATCCCCCGCACTTTCTCTGAGGTTTCCTAACGGATACTCGCGATATGTATACTGTGCCGTCGATCAATCCGCATGAAGAGGCAGATGATCAAGATCAACGAGGAAAGGTGCGATGGTTGCGGACTATGCATCGGTGCATGCCAAGAGGGGGCATTGGCGCTCGTAGACGGTAAAGCCAAGCTTGTACGCGAAGACTGCTGCGACGGCCTTGGGAACTGTCTGCCCGCGTGCCCCCGGGACGCGATATCCTTCGAAGTGAGGGACGCTCCGGCCTTCGTCGAGAACCCTGGAATACAAAACGTCCCGTGCAACTGTTTGGATGCGCCTGCCCCGATCTCCATCGGCGACAACTCCATGGCCGAAGGGGAACTGTCCCAGTGGCCGATACAGATCAAGCTCGTCCCGGTGAAGGCTCCCTGGTTCGATGGGAGAGATCTCCTGATAGCGGCCGACTGCACTGCATTCGCCGTTAAGGAGTTCCATGAGAAGTTCATCAAAGGGCATATCACGATCGTCGGATGCCCCAAGCTGGATTCCGTCGATTACAGCGAGAAGCTCTCCGAGATATTCAGAAGCAACGATATCCGTTCTGTGACTTTGGTGAGGATGGAGGTCCCCTGTTGCGGCGGCATGACCCGCGCGGCAAGGGAAGCGCTTAAGATAAGCGGCAAGAACATTCCCATGAAGGTATACACGGTATCGAGGGAGGGAAAAGTCCTGAATGTCGACTGACATGGCAAACAGTTATCTTGATGTATCTGCTTCTTGACACCGGGGCGTAAGATGAAGGTCGCCATACTGAGCGGGACACCTAGGAGCAACGGCTATACTTCGGAACTTGTCAAGAATCTCAGCGCCGGGCTGAAAAACGCGGGATGCGATGTTAGTATCGTGACCCTTTTCGACAAGGATATCAGCGGATGCAACAACTGCGGCGTCTGTCAGAAAAAGGGCAATGAGGGCAAGTGCACCATCGTAGACGACATGCAGCCCATATTCCGTATCGTCGACGATTCCGAGCTGCTGATAATAGCCAGTCCGATCTATATGTGGCAGTTCACTGCATGCACCAAAGCGTTTTTGGAGCGCCTGCATTGCATGTACGACTCCCTGGACGGCAAGAGGGTCGCTCTGGCGATGACCATGGGCGACGACGAATATGTTGCGTCTTATGCGGTGAGCGGGATGCTGGATATGTGCGAATACTATCACATGACATATCTGTCTTCCTTCGCTGTCCCGTACGCTGACAAGGACGAGGTGAACCGCCCTCTTTACGCTGAGAAGCTGAAGGACTTCGTCAACCGCATAACGGGATGATCAATCGTATCTGCGCAGGTCCTTTACGTGGCAGGACTTTCCCTCGAACCTTTCGAGGGAACCGGGCAGCGTAAGATGGACGACGGCCTTGATGTTCAGGACATCCTTCAGGCGCGACTCCACGGAGCGGGTCATCCTGTCTATGGAGACCGTGTCCTCGGTCAGGGAATCTTCGCCTATCTCGACATCGATCGTCATGCTGTCCATGAAGTTCTCGTTCGTGAGCGTTATCCTGTAGAAAGGCGTCAGAAACGCGAACTCGCCGATGACGCCCTCGATCTGCGACGGGAAAACATTAACGCCGCGGACGATCAGCATGTCGTCCGTACGTCCGGATATGCGCATCAGCCTCGGGTGTGTGCGTCCGCACCCGCATTTCTCCCACGTAAGCGAGGAAATGTCACCGATCTTGTAACGGATAAGCGGGAAAGCCTCTTTCTTGAGCATGGTCACGACGAGTTCTCCTCTCTCTCCGTCGGCGCACTGATCGCCGTTCCTATCGAGCACCTCGACATACGCGAGATCGGCCCAGACATGCAGTCCGTCCTGTTCATTGCATTCGAGGAACATAGGCCCGTAGAACTCGCTGGCACCGTAACAGTTATGGACCTTTATCCCCGTCCTTTCCTGAAGTTTCTGCCTCATGCTCTCTGACCAGGGCTCGCCGCCTGCAATGGCATAGCGGACCTTTGTATCCCTCCTTATGTCGATGCCTTTCTGGTCGCATATGTCGGCGATATGGAACATGTATGACGGCGTTCCCGCGAAAGACGTGATCGGAAGGTCCTGCATCATCTTGATCTGCCTTTCGGTGTTCCCGGTGCTTATCGGGAGAACGGTCACGCCCATCTTCTCCGCGGCGTAATGTACTCCGAGGCCCCCGGTGAAGAGACCGTATCCGTGGAAGTTCTGAAGGATGTCGTCCTTGGACATGCCGAAAGACGTCATACCCCTGTCCAGCGATTCGGCCCAGTTGTCAAGGTCGTTCTGTGTGTATCCTACGACTATGGGATTCCCCGTAGTACCAGAGGAAACGTGAAGCCTCACAAGCTCGTGGTAAGGTTTGACAAACAGATTGTCGGGGTAGTTGTCTCTCAGGTCCGTCTTTTTCATGAAAGGGACCTTTCTGAATCTCTCGAAACTGTCGATGTCCTCGGGGAGAAGACCGACAGACTTCATCTTGTCGTGTATGAATTTGGAGGAATCATACATTGTCCGCAGCTCGTTCCTCAACAGACCCAGCTGCATCTTCTGTAGTTCTTCTTTCGGCTTGGTTTCCAATTCTTTGTTCCAGTATGCCATGCGATACACGCTCCGTGCTACCGACTAGCACGTTGTTCCCCGAATATTGAGCTACGACTTATATCTTTAGGTCTCCAGGCCTGAAACGGCATCAAAGGGCCACAGTGCCTGCGACCCTGAGCTTGCCGCCTTCCAGATACATCAGCACGGCCTTGTCGCCGGGCTTGTAGATCAGGTCGGACTCCATGTTCAAAGTAACTTCTTCTCCCGAGACGGATACAACGCAGGGGACCATCTGCATCCAATGTCCCAGATGCATGACCATCCCGTCCTTTAGCGGATTCTTCCAGTACTTCACCATTTCTACTTTACCGGTGAACTTGCGCGTCATTGTCACCTCGCGGTCGGTGGTCAGCACAAATCCCCTGTCGAGCTCATCGGACTCTATGCCCCTGAGCGCCAGCCCTACGTGGTCGCCTTTCACGGCGTCATCGGCATCTATATCGTGCTTCTGAATGGATTTCAGGACGACTTCCCGCTTGAGCGGTAGAAGGGTCATCTTGTCGTGCTTGCGGAAATGTCCTTCGGCGACAGAGCCGAGAACGACCGTCCCGACCCCCTTGACGTTGAAATGGCTGTCCACCGGACAGGAACCGCCTGTACCGTCTCCCGGCTTCCTGTTATGCTCGGCAGCCAGCTTCAAGAGCTCGTCCCTCATCGTTATCGGCTCAAGCTCCCTGAACGCATAGTTTTCCATACATGTTCCGGCGATGAGCGGTTTCAGCTGCTCGGGTTGAATGTAATTTCTGAGGACGATCCATCCTTTGGGTATTCCGACGCAATCCGCCATCAATATCGTCTCGCCGAGGAATGAATCTATCTTGTCGACCACCAGTATGGCGAATTCGGCCATCTCGACAGTATAGAAAATAGAGGACATCTTCTCCGGATATTTCGAAGGTTCCAGCAACGTGACGGAATCGTTCCCCTTCTTGAGCTCGAAGAACGTGATGTCGGTAGCGGTGCCTTTCTTCCCGATCTCCCCTGCGACGTCCTTGGCGCCGAGTACAGCGACGTTGAGATTGCTCATCAGATATCCGTTCCTTTGACCAGGGCTATGCCTGCCTCTTTAAGTGCCGTTACGGCCCTGTGGGGCTCGTCGACGCGGATGAAGAACGCAGATAGGTTCTTTCCGGCGTAGGCGTATCCGTATTCGATGTTTATTCCCTCGCGGCCGCAGACGTCGGCGGCATCGAAAAGCGAACCGGGCGCATCATTGATGACTATTCCGATCACCTGGGTCTTTTTGACGATGATGCCCTTCTGCCTGATCTTCTCGAACGACTCCTCGGGATCGTCGACGATAGCGCGCAGTATCCCGAACTCGGCGGACTCCGCAAGGTTGAACGCCTTCATGTTAACGTTGCTCTCCTTCAGTGTCCTGGCTATTGCCGCCAGACGTCCCGGCTCGTTGTTCACAAAAATTGAAAGCTGAATGATTACGTTCTCTTCTGGCATTATAACGACCTCTTGTCTTTCACTCTCGACGCCTTACCGTCGAATCTCGGTAGCTCTCCAGGGGCCTTGAGCTCCACGTGTACAGCAAGATTGAGGTATTTTTTAAGTTCGCTCTCGATGTGGGAGCGCAGGGATATCATGTCTTTGACCTTGTCGCTGAAATATTCCGGGTTTATCTCGACCTGTACTACCATGTTGTCCAAAGCGCCGTCCCTGGTGAGCACGATCATGTATTGGTTGCCCACCTGCGGGACCTGCATGAGCGCATACTCGATCTGGGACGGGAATACATTGATGCCGCGGACGATAAGCATATCGTCCGATCTTCCTGATATCCTGGCGATACGGGGGGAGCTCCTGCCGCATGCACATACGTCGTCGTAAACCGCGGAGAGGTCGCGGATCCTGTACCTTACGAGCGGGAATGCTTCCTTCTTGAGCATGGTGATGACGAGTTCCCCCTTCTCCCCGGATTCCAGAGGTTCGCCGCTGTCGGGGTCGACCGTCTCGATGTAGGCCATGTCCCCGCAGATATGGATGCCGTTGCGCTCCTCGCATTCGGTGAACATCGGACCGGCCAGCTCGGACGTTCCGTAAATGTCGTAGGCCCTGATGCCGGAAGATTCCTCGATGCGTTTTCTCATCCCTTCGCTCCAAGGCTCGGCCCCGAGGATGGCCTTTCTCAATTTGGTGTCCCTCAGGAAATCGATCCCGATCTCCTTGGCCACATCCATTATGTGAATGAAGTACGAGGGGGTACATGCTATCGCAGTGACCTCCAGGTCCTGCATCAACTCAAGCTGGCGCTCGGTGCTTCCGGTACTGGCGGGGAGCACCGATGCTCCGACTCTCTCGGCGCCGTAATGGAGTCCCAGCCCTCCTGTGAACAGCCCATATCCGTATGAGACCTGCAACGTGTCGTCCTCACCGATCCCTATGGAAGTGAGCGAGCGCGCGAGCGCATCGGTCCAATAATCAAGATCTTTCCTGGTATATCCGACAAGCGTAGGCTTTCCGGTGGTTCCGGAGGAGACGTGGTACCTTACGATATCCGTGTTCGGAACAGAGAACATCTTGGTCGGGTAGTTGTCCCTGAACTCCTGTTTGGTCATAAAGGGAAGCTTGGAGATGTCAGACAGAGACCTTATATCGTCCGGTTTGACATTTACGGAATCCATCTTGTGCCTGTAAAATGCGTTGGAAGAGTAGAGTTTCGATATAAGGGATTTGATGCTGCCGTACTGCAGTTTCCTCAATCCTTCCTTGGGCAAACATTCTATCTCGGAGTTCCAGAACATGGTAGTCCACTTCGTTTCCTTATCAAATCCCTTTATTTATATTGAGCGAGCGCGTTGCACTCCCGGCATGGAGGGGGACAGAGAGGCTTGGGAAGAGCTGTACCGTAGGCAGCCGAGGGCATGGAGGGGGACTTCGAGGGTACCCGACCTGGGCATTTCCGCAGGCGGCTCCGTTTTGGATGTGGGGTGCGGGAACGGGAAGACGTCCGCAGCGCTCATGGAAATGGGTTTTAACGTCACAGGCATGGATTCCTCCCTGGGAGCGGTAAGTTCATGCGAGGAACGCCTGGGCGGCGGCGCGCGGTTCATCGTTTCCGACTGCACCGGAATGCCGTTTTCGGACGGAACGTTCGACGGGATATATGCCGTTCACGTGGCAGAGCATCTGGACGATGACGCCATTGGGAAGTTCGCATCCGAATGTTTCCGCATACTCCGTCCGGGAGGGAGGCTGTTCGTCAGGTCGTTCTCACCTGATGACATGCGGGCATCCGGCGGGAAAGCCGTAAGGAACGGGATATCTTACCATTATAGGACGCCTGAAGAGCTTGCTTCTAAATTTTCAATTTTTACCAAAGGAAATCTTGACACTGTTGCCGACAGAACCCGCTTCGGGACCATAAGGAGCCGTTCCGAATGCGATTTCACAAAACCCGATTGACTGGGTCTCTGAATTCTCTCGTTCCGATAGGGTTAAATCCGAAAAGAAAATGGCGGTGTTTATGATCTGTCCGAAATGCGGAACCGATAATCCGGATGACACATTGTTCTGCGAAAATTGCGACTGGCGCATGGACATGCCGTTCAGGGCCGCCAAGAAACGTAACGTGAACGCGCTGGCATCCGCTGTACTGATATGCGGCGTTCTATCCATATTTCTGGCATTTTTAACGGCTTTCGCCGGAATAGCTCTCGGAGCGGTCGGACTGCTTATCGGCGGTTACGCCATCAACGCGGTCCGCATTGTGAAGCCTGATAATGAGAAAATACTGGTAGTCGCCGCGGCGGCCGGGCTTCTGCTCTCCATGGTGGGGTTCATCCTGGGGTTCGCATACATCTGAGGGGCTTTTGAATGGCTGTTTACAGGGGACATTACGTTCTTCAGGGACTTGCGGAAATATCTGAAATAATGAAAAAGGATCTGGACCTTGCATACGGTATCTGTGAGCGGTACCATTCCTCGTTCCCATGCCAAGAGTGCGGCAAATGTTGCCACCAAAAAAGGATAACGATCCTCCCCGAGGAGGTCGATAGGATATCTTCCGCCGCACTGGTCCCGCTGGGCGAATTCATGTCTGGATATGCATCGGTCGCCGGGGACGGAAGGATAATGCTCCTTAAGACGAACCCATGCGCGTTCCTGGACGAAGACAAAGGATGCACCATATGGAAAGACCGCCCGGAAGTATGCAGGGAGTTCCCATATCTGGTTTCCACATTTATGAGCCGCGTGTATCTGGCTATAGTCAACGAGAGCGCCGACATATTGGAGCTCATCGATTACATGGACGATTCATGGCCGTGTACGAAGAATATCAAGGATACGATCGCCGCCAAGGTAGAGGAAGCTAAGATCGTCAGGTCAGATGGTTATCTTCCGTGAGACATCGCAAAAGAAAAGTAACTTTCCACGTACTTGGAAGGCATGATGTTATGGCCTTCTCCCCTCAACCTTATCATAGTGCAGTTCCTTATCCTGTCTGCCAGCGCATCGCCGAACTCCAGCGGCACCATGTAATCTTCTGAACCATGTATCGAAAGGGTCGGTGCCATGATCATATGGGCGTTATCTTCCGTCGAATAAAGGTCTACCGCTCTTATCTGGTCGGCCAGGCCGTCGACGCTGTACCCGAAATCCTCTGCGACCGTCCTTTTCTTGACGATAAAATGTCTTTCCGGGAAGCACATGGCCTTCAGCGGAACACTGAGATATTTCAATGGCATCCCTTCTTTTACAGCTTCGATCATGCCGTTCAACATGAAAGACGAACGCTCCGGCCTCCGGAGGTATGAAGAAACGAGCGCCAGCGTGGAAACGCGTTCTGGGTATAAGATAGCAATCGACTGCGCTATCTGGGACCCCATGGACCACCCGAGGACGTGTGCTTTTTCAAAAGACAGTTTTTTCAGCAGTTCGGCGACATCCTCGGCCATATCGTCTATGGTGAACGGACCATTGTACTCTGTAGCGCCGGACCCCCTGTTGTCGACCGTGACGACCGTGAAACGTTTGGAAGCCTCGGGTATCACATCATTCCAGAAATCCATGCTGCTGCCGAATCCTGCAAGGAGGACCAAAGGGTCTCCGGACCCCGTTACAGAGTAGGAGAACCTGACCCCGTTCAGCTTGGCTATGGGCATAACCACTGATTATAATCCCCCTACATATACGTGACGAGCCCGCCGATGAGTCATTTATTAAAAGATAAAACACTTCTCCCGATTGCAGAAAGCAGGACGTCCAAATGAAAGTCACAGCATTCAATTGCAGCCCACATAGAAACGGGAACACAGCGCATATGTTAATGTCGGTATTGTCCGTCCTTGAGGAGAACGACATAGAGACAGAGTTCGTGCAGGTCGGAGGCGTGGACATGCATACATGCCATGCCTGCGGAAAATGCAAAAAGAACCTGGACGGGAAATGTGTCCAGGACGACGACCCGCTTAACACATTCTCCCAGAAGATGGTAGCTTCCGATGGAGTTATAATCGGTTCCCCCACATACTACGCCGACCTGAGCCCAGAGGCGAAGATCCTCATTGACAGGGTCGGCTACTCATGCAAGACGAAAGACGGTAACCCTCTCAGAAAAAAGGTCGGGGCCGCGGTCGTCGCCGTCAGAAGAGCCGGGGCGATACATGTTTTCGACAGCATCAACCACTTTTTCCTGATCAACGAGATGATAATTCCAGGTTCCACTTACTGGAACATGAGCCTTGCCAAGGCCCCGGGGGACTACGAGAACGACACCGAAGGCGTGGCGACGATGAAGGCCCTCGGCGAGAACATGGCATGGCTTCTCAAGAAACTGGAGTGATATCATGTCCGCTCAGAAAAAGAAAATACTGCTGATAGTAATGGACGGGCTCGGAGACCGCGGGAACGAGGAGCTCGATTGGCTCACTCCTCTGCAGGCAACGAAAACCCCTAATTTCGACTGGTTCACAAAGAACGGGATGTCCGGCACATGCGACACCATAGCCCCCGGCGTCAGGCCCGGAAGCGATACCGCCCACCTGTCGATACTAGGATACAACCCGCGCGAAGTCTACACCGGCAGGGGGCCCTTCGAGGCCGCCGGAATCGGGCTCATAAGCAAGAAGGGCGACATAGCCTTCAGATGCAATTTCGCCACCGTAGACGATGATATGAACGTCATAGACCGCAGGGCAGGAAGGATTAAGGAGCCGGACACCGCCGAGCTGGTAAAATCCCTGCAGGGTCTGACCATAGACGGGGTGCAGGCCATTGTGAAAGAGGGCACGGAACATCGAGCCGCTTTGCTCCTCAGAGGACCGGACCTTTCTCCCGAAGTATCGGACCCTGACCCTCACGACCTTGCGAAGGTACTCGAATCCAAACCCAAATGCTCCGGGGCTGTTTTTACAGCTGGTGTTATCAACAAGTTCGTGACCATGAGCTATGAGATCCTAAAAGACCATCCCGTCAACAGGAGGAGAATAGCAGAGGGACTTCCCCCTGCGAACGTTCTGCTTCCCAGAGGCGGAGGTTCATTTCCCAACATCGAGCCGTTTCCGGAGACCCACGGCATGCGTTCCGCATGTGTTGCCGGCGTCGGTATGATAAAGGGCATCTGCGGCGTGTGCGGGCTGGACGTTCTTGACGTTCCGCCAAGATGCACCGGAGGAACGGATTCGGACTTCACCCTTAAAGCGAAGTTTGCACTCGAAGCCCTGGAAGAATATGACTTCATACTGATGAACTGCAAGGCCCCCGACATCTGCGGTCACGATGGAAACGCTAAACTGAAGTGCGAGATAATACAGAAGCTTGACGATATGGCCGGATATATACGCGACAACTTCCCGAAGGATCTGGTCGTCGTGTTCACTGCCGACCACAGCACCCCCTGCAGCCTTATGGACCACAGCGGAGACCCGGTCCCCATTACGATATACACCCCCGGGATCGTCGTGGACTCGGCGACCAAATTCAGCGAGTCCGGTTGCGCGACAGGGTCGATCGGTCGCATAAGGGGATTCGACATCGTGCCTATATGCATGGACCTTGCGAACCGGACGGAGAAATACGGAGCCTGATCAATACACGGTCAGAATATATACAGCTGTGAAATTATCCCCCGCAACCTTCTGAGAGAAGGAAGAACCGGGCGTCCCGGCCCCGGAGCCCACAGTGTACGACATCCCGTTGTGCTGGACCGTGAGGGCGTACGCCCCCTCTCTCAGGAAGTGCGAATCGAGTATCTCTGATGCCGTCCGGGCGGCGTCACAGTCGATGTACAATTCATATACCAGTGCTTCGCACATTTTGACCGTGATCGGACCGCAGTCCTTCTCTAGCTCTATCTCGACATCGGACTCGAGGAGCAGCGGCAGTATGTCGGATGCGTCCTGGACTTCGCTTTTTTCGGACGTTTCAACAAGGGAGTGCATCGCTGAAAATGCAATCGTCATCAGAATGATGAAGATCATGGCGTCCACCGTCGCGGTGAACCCTTTTTTGCTTTTCATGCCCATATCCTGACCTCCAGATTTACCAACGCCGTTCCTCCGGCATAGTCAACGGAACAGATTCTCCTTTCCATGGACATTGTGCCTTCGAACGTACCGGCGCTGAAATACAATCGACCTTCGAACCTGGGCTCTCCTGCGGAGTCAGGCACCGAAGTGCACATCACCGAGGCGCCTCCGATCCCCCTGAGATCGATCTGTGATTGCAGCTCGTCCTGAAGATCCCCTTCTATCCTGCCGTCCGCGATCCGTATCCCGTCGGCAAGGGAATCTATGTTTATGTCCCTCTTACTGACGTCGGTCTCGATCGCATATATAGCGGTTGCGCCTATGAACGCCGTCAGGACCAAGGTGACCGCCATTGCGGCCGCCATTGCCTCCATGAAACCGATGTCTCCCTTTCTGTTCATCCTCATATAACCAGGGTCGGTCTATGTGATGAAATAAGCCTGAAGGTACAGTTAAATTAATTCACTCCGCGCTGGTAGTGGCCGTACGTAACAGAACCGCACATCTCGGAAATCTTCGACTTCTTCGACATATCGCGTTCCGCATATGCCTCGGCCACCAATTTCGCCAGCTGGACAGGGCGCTTCCTCAGATCGATACCGAAGGAATCCACTCCCATCTTCTGAAGCTCCGGCAATTGTTCAAGAAGCATGAGGTCCGATGAGTTGAGCAGGTGCGACATCCCGTTGCCGTCCCTGTATATGGGGAACTGGAATTCCTTTTCGTCTTCCATGATCCCGTTTCCCATAGCCGGGTCGCGGGTGATCATAAGCTCTTGTCGCCCGAACACCATCACTTCCACGAGACCGCTGTAATACTCGGTGATATTGCGGATCTCGTTCTTTGAAAGCTCCATTGAAATAGTGGTCTGGTTGACGGTCAGCGGATAGTACGAGTTGAAAAAATTCATGAACGCGCTCCCGTAGATCCGCGGCGACTTTCTGTTGGCATAAAGCTGGCCTACGGTGTTGACCATCACGCTTGTGTTCTCCGGAGCGATATCTGTGGGATCGAACCTTGGGAGCAGGGTTACGCACTCTATTTCCCTCGCCTTGCATATCTCCCTGGCCTCCTCTATGCTGTCGCCCAGTTCGAAATAGACCCTGTTTGCGTGGTCTGCAACGGCCTCGAGGTTCCTTATCGAGTTCACATAGAACGAAATCTCGGGCCTGGTCTCCTTCCTGTGGACCCTTTCAGGTATCGACCTGCGCTTGGGGTCGTTGCGCTTTATCTTTCCGGTGAAGACGGGAACGGCCCCGATGCTGTTCTTCACTTCGTCTATGCGGGGATCGTACGTCCTGTATATCTGGTACTTTCCGTTGGGTACCTTGAAGGGGACCGTCACCTTCTTGGTCTCACCGACCTTGAATCCGCCGATCTTTTCATCGCCCTTGAATATGGATATCCCGTCCCTTGTGTTCAGGACCTCGTTGAGGTCCGACTGCAAGAAGGAGCGGTCTATGATGTCCGCCGTCCCTAGGTAATATCCTCTGTTGTCCGGATATGAGGATTGCACCGGCGAGACGACCCCGCCCAAATACCCGTCGCATATGCCACGGTTGAATATCGTATGCAACAATCCCGCGGTGGCGGCTATCGTCTTGTTGTCTTCTCCGTTCTCCTTCATCGAATAGACCTTCGAAGCAAGATATGCGTATGCCGGGCTCCGCATCCTGCCTTCGATCTTCGCCGAGGTGATACCGATCTCCTTCAGCATGGGAATATAATTCAGTCCGTATATGTCGGCGCAGCTCATTATGTACTCGTTCCTCAGCCCGAGCTTGTATTTCTTTCTGCAAGGCTGAGCGCACTGTCCGCGGTTGCCGCTCCTTCCGCCTATGAGGCTTGAGAACAGGCAGCCGCCGGACATGCAATAGCACAATGCGCCCTGGACGAAGACCTCGGTCTCCACAGGCGAATCCTTGACGATTTTTTTTATCTCCTCGAAAGTGAGCTCGCGTGCGAGTATCGCCCGGTCTATCCCGTTCGAGGCACACCATTCCAGGCCCGCCCTCGAGTGGATCCCCATCTGGGTCGAGGCATGCTTGGGTATGTCCACCTTGCTTAGCTGCTTCAGGAGGCCCAGGTCCTGGACCAGGACCGCATCCGCGTCGATATCCGATAGGAACCTCACGAACGAGAGCGCATCGTCCATCTCCGAGTCCTTTATGAGCGTGTTCACAGTGACATATACCTTGACGCCGCGGTCATGCGCGTACATCACCGCGCCCTCTATCTGCTGGTCGGAGAAGTTGTCCGTGAAAGCTCTGGCCCCGTACGATTTACCACCTAAATATACGGCATTGCATCCGCCTTTGATCGCAGCGACCAGCCCTTCAGGGGAACCTGCGGGAGCCAATATTTCCATGGCAAACGCTAGGCGGGCCCATCCTTTATAACTTATCCCTTGGACATGTTCTGAAGTCTAACTGTAATTTTCCGTTTTAATACTCCGATCCGTCGGTCAAATGATCATGGAACAAAGATTCCCGAAAAAAAAGAACGGAAAGAACGGTGCAGCAAGGTCCAAGATCGACGGCGATGTGCTCAGCATTGACTGCAGGGACTGCGGAAATGTCCCGGATGCGGGCAGTGCGGAATGTATAAGATGCATCGTGTCAAACATATCCGAGAACGGTTGCGCGGCGCGGATCCGTCTCAGAACGGGCAGGGACCTGGAGATATCCGGGCCGGCCGCCGAAATACTGTGCAAATTGTCTTTTATCGATAAGTCCGCCTCATCGATCGGCGGCAGCAGGACACATAGGTGCAGGTCATGTCACTATTCATGCGATAAGATCGTAAGCATAGCATGGAGCAGCTTTCCTACTCCGGACTTCTCGGGGGCCCGCGGGAAGCTGATGTCGTTCAGGACCGCCAACAATATCTGCGATGACTGTATCCAGAAGACATACAGGGTCTTGGATCAGGCCGAGCTCTCCGTTTCTGAAATCTCCAAAAGAACTTCCGCTATGGCCGGCGGCAAGGGGGTCTGAGGCATGCCGAGGATATGGAACGGCAAATCTATGGAAGATTACGGGACGTCGGGGGTTTTCGGTGGCACCGAAGAAAAAATTGAAAAAACCAACGGACCGGTCCCCCGATACGGAGCACCGGCAAGACTGGAATCCGATACGGCGGGCCTTATCGCCGATATCGGCAAGATCGCGGCATCCAACATGAGAGTGAAGCCCACATATGCGGATTGCTGGCTGATCGGCTCGGCAGACGAATTGGACATAATCTCGGAATACAGGCTTCCGGGCGCCGGCGTCATCATAGGCACCTCTTCCGACGGCGAGACCGAATATAATCTCGCCCCGGACGAGTACACTTCGGCCGATTCGATAAACGTGGTCGTGTCCAAAGCCATCGACGGCATCCGCGATTCATACAGGAAAAGAGGGGGGAGGATGGACAGACAGAGTGTCCTGAGCGAGGCTCGCGGAAAGATAATGGAACTTTCGGATACGGTAGAGGCCGTTTACGGAAGCAACTGCATCGACCTCGATAAGGTCATCGACGGACTCTGCGAGACCGTTTACAGATACACGGTCGGGCTGGGAATATTCGATATTCTGTTGTCGGACCCGAGGCTGGAAGACATATACATCGACGCACCGTGCGATAAGAACCGCATACACGTCACAATGAGCGGAGTGTCCGGCATCAACTCCAATTTGCGCTGCAGGACTAACCTGATGGTCGACCGCAAAGAGGTAATGAACCTGATAAGCGTGCTCAAAAGGGACAGCGGCCTTTCGTTCTGCGAGTCGGAACCGGTCCTGGAAACGGACATGAAAGGCCGTGATGCCAGGGCGACCGTGATAGGGTACCCGATGAGCCCGAACGGGGATGCGGTATCGATCAGGAAACATTCCACCAGACCATGGACGCTTACAAGACTGATAGCAAACGGCACGCTCGACCACGAAACAGCGGGGCTGCTGTCGTTCCTTGTCGATAACCGTTGCACATTCCTGATATGCGGAGCCAGAGGGGCGGGGAAAAGCTCGCTTCTCACGGCGCTGATGTTCGAATTCCCCATGGCCCAGAGGATACTGACCATAGAGGACACGATGGAGCTCCCCGGCGAAAATATGAGAAAGATGGGCTACAAGGTCCAGTCGATGCTCATCAACGAAAAAATGGACGGAAACAACCTTTCCCGTGCGGACGAAGCCCTGAGAGTGTCTCTCAGGATGGGGGAATCGGCCATCATCCTGGGCGAGGTCAGGGGCGAGGAGGCGAAGACGCTTTATCAAAGCATGAGAACGGGGCGCGCAGGAAGTTCGATAATGGGCACCATTCACGGAGATTCTGCGAAGTCCGTCTATAATCGTGTTGTGCACGACATGGGCATCGCCCCCGAAGCCTTCATGGCCACCGATATCCTGGTCACGCTGGGTTCTCTCAGGGACAGACGGGCGGGCAACCAGAAGAGGATGCTCAATGAGATGGTAGCTACCGGCGAGAAGACCGGAGAGTTCATAGATATTTCAGATGCTGAAGGGCTGTTCTCTTCCCCTATGATGAAAAGGATTTCCTCATCCTGCGGCATGGATAAAAAAGAAATTCTGAACGATATCCGCGCAAGGTCCGGCATCAGGAAGTTACTGGCAGAGAAGGGCGCTCGGGACGATAGGTTTCTAGGGCCCGAATGGATAACCATGGCGAACGACCACATATTCAGGAACCCGAGCAAGGAATCGGGTCTTCTGATCAGCTCTTTCGAGACCAAGGTACGCAGAGCAGAGGAGGGCGAATGAGTTGAGGTCCGATAAAACAGACTTCAGGTCGCTTATGGGTGAGGGGCCGAGAGCTGTCGGAATGATGTCGGTAGTCATCGAATCCGGAGGGTCTTTGGACTCGGCCGTCAGAGATATAGCGGCAGGAGGACCCGTTAACACAAGGAAACTGTTCTCCGACATCGTTCAAGACGCGGACACAAGGGTAACCGCAGACATCAGATCGGGTTTAAACGATCTTATAGCCGGGCTGCCCAAGGAACTGGCGGCCTTCAGGCGTTCGGTCCACATGCTTATGGCGGCCTCCGAGATGTCTTCAGGTTCCGAGAAAACAAGAATCTTAAAGGACGCGACCGATATCTCGCTTTCCGGGCTGAAGGAAACGGGAGAGGCGTACAGCTCTTCACTTTCGAACCCATGCATGGTGATCTTCGGCCTGGGCATCATGGTCCCCATGATCATGATGTCCATACTTCCCATACTGCAGATCGGCGGCATGTTCGGCGCATCTTTGGGACTGGCCCCGGTTATCGTAACGACCCTTGTAATAGTGCCAGCATGTGTTCTCTGCGTCACACTCTCGATTAATGCTAAGAACCCTTTTGGAACAGAAAAGGGTGACAGGGACTGGAGATCTCTGATGCCTCTGCTTACATCCTTCCCGTTGGGGATCGTCGGTTGGAACATTACCGGGGACATCGTCCAAACCATGGTCTTCGCGACGATACCTGCCGGTGCCCTGTCCTTCGCCTTATTGAGTCCCTCCCATGGCGAAGAAAAGAAACGTACCGAGACGGAAAAGCTGCTTAAGGATTCCGTCTTCGAACTGGGAAACCACCTGATATCCGGGGATAATTTTGAGAACTCGGCGATAGGCGCCTTGGGAGCCAGAAAAGAGACTTACAAAATCTCGGACACTCTCAGAAAGGAAATCACTCTCTGCAGGGGCGATGTCCGTTCAGCGATACGGTCCGCCCTCGGGACCGTATCCCCCCTGGCGGCCGACACTTATTGCGAGATATACGATGCATCTCTGAGGGATGTCCGGGAAGCGGGACGGCTCGCCATATCGATAGGAAGACAGATGCAGGACCAGGAAGCCGTGGGCAAAAATATATCTAACAAATTGAAAAGCATGTTCGACATGATGACAGCGACTGCCGCGGTCTTTGCACCTATGGTACTGGGTCTTTCTGTATCGATGTTGAAACCCTTGTCCGAAATATCCGAAGCGGCGGACATCGCGGGAACTTCCGCGGTCATCGCAATATATCTGATGGAGCTGTGCGCAATGATGGCCATGCTGACTGCCGCACATACCGGAAAGAACGGGGTGGGGAGTATAGTGTACAGGTTCTCGATGATGCTCCCGCTGTCGATGACGGTGTTCTTCGCATGCATATCCATCGCGCTCTAAACCTATTGCTACTTTTTAATATCAAACGGATATCCTAAGCCGATGAGTGCTGGAACTCCCGGGCTGGCGATATCCGCTTTTCTCTTTATAATACTGGCACTTATTATCGCGGTCCCTCTGATCTATCTGCCTGGGACATTTACGGGGCTTGACGGCACAACGGGCGTTATGGACCACAGTTGGAGCGCGGGACGGTTCATCTATGCCCTCGGAGACATGTTCTGTCACCAGCAGACGGAGAGGAGCTTCATAATAAATGGGTCGCAGACCGCGTTCTGCGCCAGGGACATCGGCATAATCGCGGGATGCGCGTCCGGGCTCCTCCTGACATACGGGCATGCCGGAAAGCATCCGTTCACCGAACGGAAGGCCATGTACGCCGGACTCTTGCTGGTATCCGTGATGGCGGCCGAATGGGCTGCGGGAGCCGCCCTCGGTTATGACTGGGACGTGCTCAGGTTCGCCGCAGGCATCGTCGGAGGGCTGGGCATCGCCATGGTGATACAGAACATGGCCTCGGAACCGTGGAAAAGTGAGGGAGCGAGCTGAGGCTCGACGCGGGCCTGTCTGAGTTCTCGATTTGAGGCGCACGGATTCATACGGTGCGATATAGAACAGGTCTTATCGCTACTCCCTCGGAACAATATTGTTTTCGCAGTATTAATCACACTTGGTCCAGCCGCATGCCTTGCATACGTTGCATCCGCCCTGGAATTCCAGCTCGGAACCGCACTTCGGGCAGGGATTGATGATCTTCCTGACCGGTTCCGAGGGTACGTTGTCGGCACCCTTCACTTCGATCTGCATCTCCTTCCACATGTCCACGAGGGCGTATCCGACTGCCATGGGGCAGCATGATCCCTTGCTGGTGTCGTGCCTGGTGAACGTCCTCACCGTGTAGGACGGGCACGAACCGCAGCTCTTCAGCTGGTCCACTATCGAGTAAACGTCGCATCCGCTCCTGGCGGCCAGGGATATCATCCTCGAGAGGCCTATCATGAAGTTGTTGCATCCGCCGGTGGAGCCTTTGTTGAGGTACGCTTCCACAAGGTCGCCCGTCTCCGGGTCGAAGAAAGCCGTGCAATGGAGGCTGCCGCACCCGGTCATGAGCTTTCTCTTCTTGCCCACAACGTTATCTGCGACCTCGACTACCGAACCGCGCCTCTTTTTCTCGGCCTCGGCCTCTTCTTTCTCCCTCTTGTCCTTGTCCTCGGCCTCTTTTGGAGTGAGTATGCTGTCGCGCTTGCACCCGTCCCTGAAGACGGTGACGCCTTTGCAGCCCCTTTCCCAGGCGTACATGTAGAGGCTCTCTATTTCGGCCTCGGGGAAGTCCTTTTGCAGATTTACCGTAGAACTTATCGAAGCATCGATGCGCTTCTGCCAGGTTGCCTGCATGTCTATGCGCTGCCTGTAGTCGATCACCTGCGCGTTCGTGAAGTAGTCCGGAAGCTCGGAATCGTCCCGGTAGCCGTGCTCCTCCATGAACTCTTTCACTACGGGGGTGTAGACTTTGTAGTATTCGTCCTTGCTTGAAAGGGATACGGTTCTGCGCTCGTAATAGTTGGCGAAAATGGGCTCTATCCCTCCGGATATGCCCAGCATCGTGGAGAGCGTCCCTGTGGGGGCGATGGTCAGCAACTGTGAGTTCCTGAGCCCGTACATGGCGACGAGGTCCCTCGTCTCCTGGGTCGTGTTTTCCATGAAGTACGGCGATGCGAGCACCTGCTCGATCACGCATTTAGGGAACATGCCGTCTTCCGAGGCCATGATCGCCGATTCGCGTATGGCGGTGTCCGCCATTACGAACGCCAACTTGTCGCAGAACTCGACCGCCTCTTCGGAGCCGTACCTGAGCCTCAGTTTGATCAGCATATCGGCGAGCCCCATTATGCCCAGGCCTATCTGCCTCCAGTCTCTGACGGATTCCCTCTGTTCCTGAAGGGGATGCAGCGGAAGGCCCTCGTCAAGAACTTCGTTCAGACCGCGGACCGATATCCCCACGGCCTCCCTGAACTCGTCCTCCATGAAGAGCCCCTCCTTTATGAATGCGGCAAGGTTTATGCTTCCCAGCAGGCAGCTTCCTCCGGCGGGCAAAGGCTCTTCGGCGCACGGGTTGGTCCCCGCGTAAGAGTAGTCCGGGAACTCGCTGAGCAGGTTCCAATCGGATATACGGTCCCAAAAAAGGCATCCGGGTTCACCGTAGTCCCAGTTCGCGCTGCATAGCTTTTTGAAGAACGCGTTGGCATCGATATCGCTGGTGACCGTCTCGCCTGTTTCGGGCCTTGTGAACCTCTGCGTATATGTTTTGTGGTCTTTGACCGCACGCATGAACTCGTCCGTCATCCGTATCGACATGTTGGCCTTTGTTACACGGGTGAGGTCTGTTTTCACGCCCATGAACTCCTCCATGTCCGGGTGTTCGCAGGAGAGGGAAAGCATGAGCGCTCCGCGGCGGCCACGCTGGCCGATGAGCCCTGTGACCATGGAATACAGGTCCGTGAAGGACACCGATCCCGAGGTCTCGGAGGCCGTGTTGTTGATCTTGGCACCCCTGGGTGCAAGCTTGGAGAGGTCTATGCCCGCCCCTCCGCCGTAGCTGAACGTTCGGGCGAGCTTCCCTGCTGTCTCGAATATCGATTCGATGGAATCTTCGGGATGGGTGAGGACGTAACAGTTGGAATAAGTTACCTTTATGCCGGTCTTATAGAGGCCGCGGTTGGCAAGTATCCTTCCGCCGAAAAGGAATTTCTTCTCCGCGACCAACCTGCGGATGTCTTTGTTGCCTTCGGAAACGCGGTCGAGCCACATATCGAAGGATTCTCCGCTTTGACAGTATTTCTTCTGCCAAATATCAATTCCCAGTTGGTTATCCCTACCGAGCCAATCCTCGATCTCCATTTTTCACAATCTCCATTCAGAGTGATGCCCTGTTGGTTAATAATCAATTGGGATTGACTTTTTTAAGTGCGAGATACGCAAAAAATAGTAGTCCGGCGCTATGCCGAAATAAATGAGGATAAAAAGTTTAACAGCACGCATCGGAGCCGTGTTTAGGCAGACTCGAACCTGAACGCATGCTCGTAGAGCGGAGCGGCGATGAACACCCGGACCTGCTCGAGCGCGATGGTCGTTCCGGCGATCGCCGGGAATATGACTCGACGCTCCTTGCGGAGCTGACGGAAGTTCCTGTGAGCCCGATGGCCAGCGGGTGGACGAATCTCGGGCTTCCGCCGGCGGCCGACCCTGCCTGTTCGGCCGTCTTCTTGGAATTTGTCACGCCCAATACCTCAGGGTGAAGAACATTGTGAGGAGTATCTCAACGACGAACGCTCCGACCATCGTTACGGAATACATGCCTGTTCGATGAATCCGTTGGTTCCAAGCCCCGCGGCTATGTTCTAGCCGATGACAATGTCCATGTCGTTCGCGACCACTGTGCAGTACAGAAGCCCCGCACCGATGATGCCTCCGATGAACTGGAACACCCGGCAGAGGACCACCGTCTTGGTGTCTATCCTGTCATCCGCGCGCGGCATCGGAGAAACCGCTGGATTGGTATAACATTCCGAAATGTCACCGATGCATTATGCCATGGCGACGATTGCCAAACCGAACGCCAGAGCGGTTGCGACAAGGCCCCTGCCGGAAATAACGGTTGCACCGCAACCCATCAGGGTCAGAATCATTGTGCCGATCGCCTCTGCAACTCTGCAATATATGATTTACGTTCCTTTGTTTCCATTTCATCCCTTGCATTTACAATACCGCACAATGCGACGAGGAGTAATATTCAGATTACCGGAGATCTTTCGGCATATCGCAAAATGAAAACTTATATAATCAACTAAACTATGGGTGTCAATAAGCTGATACGGCTGATTCTTATTTTACAAATCTGAGGTAAACAAATGGCAGGGGATGAAATTCTTAAGACAGGCACAACCACGATCGGCCTAAAACTGAAGGACGGTGTGATACTGGCTACCGATCAGAGGGCGACAATGGGAAATTTGATCGCAAACAGCGACGTTAGGAAGGTCTACCCACTATCAGACAACATCGGCATGACTATCGCCGGCTCCGTAGGAGATGCGCAGCTGATGGTCAGATACATGATGGCAGAGATTTCGCTCTACTCGATGAAGAAGGGCAGTCGGATATCTGTCAAATCAGCAGCGACGCTCGTTTCCAACGTGATACGCCAGGGATTCTACCTCGGGCTCATTATCGGAGGGTACGACAGCACCGGGGGTCACGTATACAGCATCGACGGTGCCGGAGGGCACCTTGAGGACAGATACATGTCCATAGGTTCAGGCTCAGTGTTCGCACTCGGTTCTCTGGAAGCCTCGTTCAAGGACGGGATGACCAAAGAAGAAGGCATGGATATCGC